>JAHFRX010000187.1 GCA_023266075.1 Legionellaceae bacterium
ATGTGTTGCATGAGATCCGCCTCGACGTCGAGAGGTGTTTTACCATGCGAGAGACCCAGCCGATGTGCTACACGAAAAACATGTGTGTCAACAGCAATGGTTTCTTGACCAAAAGCCGTATTTAAAATCACATTGGCAGTTTTTCGTCCGACGCCGGGGAGAGACATCAGTGCTTGGCGTGTGTTTGGGACTTGGCTATGGTGATATGTAATGAGTTTTTCACACGTTTGAATCATATGGCGTGCTTTTGCATTAAATAGACCAATCGTTTTAATGTAACGTTTAAGCTGTTCTTCACCCAAGGCGAGGATGGTTTCAGGTGTGTTTGCAGCAGCGAATAGTTTTTTTGTGGCTTTATTGACACCAATATCAGTTGCTTGTGCGGATAAGAGTACGGCAATTAATAATTCGAATGTTGTTTTAAATTGCAGCTCGGTTGTAGGGTGTGGATTTTGAGTGTGTAAGCGGTTAAAAATAAGATTAATTGTCTTCTGGTCCATTTTTTTTCGCTTGTGTTCTGTTGAGTGCCGCTAAAATATACGCCTGTTTTGCTTCTTTTTCTTCTTGATATTGCTCTTGTTGAAGTAGTTTGCTTTTCTCACGATAGAGATGCGCTTGTTTTTCCACAGTGCGCAAATCTCTAATTTTTTTAGTATTAAATCGTGTCCGTGCTTTCTTTTTGTTAAAAGAGAGCGCTTCCACTGGACGCATCTCAATGCAGTCAACAGGGCAAGGTTCGACACATAATCCGCAACCAGTACACTCTATTTCGATAATTGTATGCATCTGTGATGCAGAGCCAAGAATCGCATCTACGGGGCACGCTTGGATGCATTTTGTGCATCCAATGCACTCTTCTTCTCGGATGAGTGCTACCGCAGGTTGACGTGGTATAAAATGTGGATCTTCTACCCATGGTGTTGCGTCTATGTTGAGGTGTTGTGCCAGTTTCTGAATCGTCTCAACGCCTCCCGGTGGGCAGAGGTTAATCGGGGCTTGACGTGTGGCAATGGCTTGTGCGTAAGGTAGGCATCCTGGATAGCCGCATTCACCACATTGTGTTTGAGGCAGAAGCACGTCTATTTTTTCTGCAGGATTCATGACGTCCCCGTTGTTGATGGTGTGATATTGCGATGGTCCAACAAAGCATCTATTTTTTCTTGCAGAACACGCGTCATTAAGGGTGTAAAATCTTTTATAGTGTGGCTCAGTAAAGGTGTTTCGATATTTTGCCAGTCCAGTGGATGTGGGCATGCAAGAAAGGTCTCTGCCTGGCGTGCCATCGTCGGTAAAACAGGTTTGAGATACGTCATGAGGATGCGGAATAAATTTAACCCCATGGAGCAAACCAATTGTACTTTTTCGCGATTTGCCTCATCTTTTGCAAGTACCCACGGCTTTTCTTGGTCAATATATTGATTCACGCGTGTTGCCGCTTCCATAATCTGTCGAATGGCGTGAGCATAATCACGTCTAATATATGCCTCTAGCACTTGTTTTTTGAGCGATAAAATTTCTTGATAGAGTGTAGGTTTATCCAATGCGTCGGCTAATGTGTTGTCAAATTGTTTGTTGATAAATCCTGCACAACGACTGGCGATATTCACGATTTTACCAATAAGATCAGCATTGATGCGATTTTTGAAATCTTCAAAATTCAAGTCGATGTCTTCTACGCGACCGTTGAGTTTGGCAGCAAAATAATAGCGCAAATACTCCGGATCTAAATGTGTTGCAAAAGCCTTGGCCTCAATGAATGTTCCACGAGATTTCGACATTTTTTGACCATTCACCGTTAAAAAACCGTGCGTAAAAATAGAGGTCGGTAGACGATGTTGGCTTCCAGAGAGCATCGCAGGCCAAAAAAGCGCATGAAAATAGACGATATCTTTTCCGACAAAATGGTAGAGCTCCGCAGTACTTTCTGGTGCCCAGAAAGCATCGAATGACTTGTTGTTGCGCTCACAATATTTTTTACAGCTAGCCATGTAGCCAATGGGGGCGTCCAGCCAGACGTAAAAGTATTTATCAGATGTACCGGGAATTTGAAATCCAAAATAAGGCGCATCTCGCGAAATATCCCAAGGTACTAAGCCGGCATTAAACCATTCATCGAGTTTGTTCGCAACTTCAGGTTGCAAGTGCCCCTCCCGTGTCCACGTTTTAAGTAAATCTGTAAAGTGAGGGAGATCAAAAAAGTAGTGTTCGGATTCTTTGTTGATGGGGGTGGTACCGGTGAGTGCTGAAACAGGATCAATGAGCTCAGTGGGTGAGTAGGTGGCACCGCATGCCTCACAATGATCTCCATATTGATCCAGTGCTTTGCATTTTGGACAGGTGCCTTTGATAAAACGGTCGGGTAAAAATAAAGATTTGATAGGATCAAACGCTTGTTCGATAGTTTTCTTGACAATATAGCCCGCGTCGAATAATCGGGAATAAATAAGTTCTGCCAGTGCTTTGTTTTCAGGTGAGTGTGTAGTGTAATACATATCGTATTCAACGCCAAAAGCTTTAAAGTCTGCTTCGTGTTCGATTTTAATTTGTGCGGTGAGTGCCTCTGGAGAAATGCCAAGCTGCTCTGCTTTGAGCATGATAGGCGTGCCATGCGCATCATCGCCACAGAGACTGATACACGCTATGCCTAGTAAACGATGTGTCCTGACCCACACGTCTGTTTGAATGTGTTCTACCAAATGACCAAGATGTATAGAGCCATTTGCATAAGGAAGGGCGCTGGTGACGAGCATACTGCGGCTTTTAGTCATGGAAAATCCGTTCATCGAAAATCAGACATTATACCGCATCAAAATCAAAATCCAAAAGTTATGGTATCATGGCGCTTCATTGATATTAAAACAAGTGATTAAGCCATGTCTGTAAAGCGTTTAATTGTAGGTATTACTGGTTCGTCTGGCATTGTCTATGCGATTCGATTACTTGAAATTTTACGACATATGCCGATTGAAACGCACTTGGTTGTCACGAAAGCCGGGCAACTCACACGTGCCTATGAAACAGATTACTCACTCCCTCAGTTAAAAGAAATGGCAGATGTTTATCATTCAATCAATGACATCGCATCACCGTTAGCGAGTGGCTCTTTTCAGACAATGGGTATGATAATTGTGCCTTGCTCGATGAACA
>JAHFRX010000045.1 GCA_023266075.1 Legionellaceae bacterium
TGTGTCACCAACAACCAGCTACGTCTTCGGCCCAGCTTAAATAAAGAAAAACGATCAAGAAAAGGTGCCCATAAAAAGCGATAACTATAAGGCAAACCAATCAAACTTAAAAACCCAACAGACATCAATGACAAACCATCACTTGAAAACCAGGCCTGTAGTGTCCCTGTGAGTAACGCCAGCGGAAGCCCCGATGAAAAACCCAACATGAAAATAATCAACAGGCGTTTATTCATTTCTGTACCTAGTACTACAGTGTCTGTTGACAACTCACCGGGATGTGATTTTTTTGGATCAATCGTCAGCAGACACTCGTTTCAGTAAAATCACTTCTTGGTATCGATCAAATGTACATTGAAAATCAATGTTTCATTTGGACCAATCATGCCACCGACATTACGCGGACCATACGCTAAATTCGCTGGAACATACACCTCCCACGTTGAGCCAACAGGCATCAATTGTAGAGCCTCAGTCCAACCTGGAATCACTTGTGACACTTTAAAAGTGGCTGGCTTGCCTGATTTTTCTGTACTATCAAACACGGTGCCATTAATCAATTTACCAGTATATTCAACAGTCACAGTGTCTTCTTTACCTGGTTTTTGCCCATTACCTGCAGTCAGTATTTTATATTGCAAACCACTAGACAGCGTCACCACACCTGGCTTTGCTTTGTTTATTTTTAAAAAAGCATCTCCTGCTGATTTATTTTCTACCGCAAGTTTATCCATTTCCGCAACGCGTTTTGCCATCATTTTCTTTTGGAAATCGTCTAGCGCTTCTTTCATTTGTTGGTCTGTTAACAACATTTTCTGACCACTTAGGCCATCCACAACGCCTTTTGAAAAAATAGGAGGGCTAATTTCAATACCTTGACGCTTCAGATGCTTTCCTAAATCAACACCAATACTGTAAGACACTTTCTCCTGGTCCGTAGAAAGCGTCATGTCAGATGAAGCTGACGCAGGCACTGCAGATTTATCCATTGCATCTTGAGCCCAAGCTGTAGAAAGCGTTAAACCCATCACACAAGCTATCCATTTCATTTTCATGTTGTTTTCCTCATTAAAAAATTGTTCGTCATATTCTGCCTAAGTTTAACTTGGATTACTAGTCAATTAGAGGTAAAGTTTATGCAATATTTATCTTTTTTAACAGACTCTCCTTTTAATTTTTTTGATGACAACTATTATGCCAACAGAGCGCCGTATCCTCAGTGTCACCGAACTTAATCGCGTCGTACGCACGTGCCTCGAAGACTTAGGGACTATCGCTATTGAAGGTGAACTTTCTAATGTTACTCAAGCCTCGTCGGGGCACTATTACTTCACTTTAAAAGACAAACAAGCTCAACTCCGTTGTGCTTTCTTTAAAAATCGTCATACCTACAATATGCCTAAAATTGAGAATGGTCAGCATATTATTGCAGAAGGTCGACTCAGTCTTTATGAAGCACGTGGTGATTATCAGTTAATTATTGAGTCGATTGAAAAAGCGGGCATGGGTGAATTATATCGTGCGTTTCAACGACTTAAAATAAAGCTCGAGGCCTTAGGTTTATTTGACACATCGCGAAAAAAACCTATTCCAAAACATATTCAACATATTGGGATCATCACGTCCCCTATTGGTGCAGCACTCCATGATATGATGACAACCATCAAAAGACGCCATCCCTTAGCTCAAACTTATTTATATCCCAGTGAGGTTCAAGGTGAACAAGCCTCAATGCAGTTAATTCGAGCCATAGAAAAAGCGAACCAAGATAAGAACTGCGATGTTATTCTGCTCGCACGCGGTGGTGGAAGCTTAGAGGACTTGTGGCCTTTTAATCAAGCGTCTCTGGCGTATGCCATTGCAAACAGTGCGATTCCTATCATAACAGGGATTGGACACGAAACGGATTTCACCATCGCCGATTTCGTAGCAGATTTTCGCGCTGCAACACCGACCGCGGCAGCCGAAAGTGTTACACCTGATTGGCAAGAACTGGTACTACAATTTGAGAACCTATTAAAACGTTTCAAACTTGCAACACACCGTTATCTTTCAGATCAACAGCGCAAGCTCAAATTTTATCAGCAACGACTACCGTCACCTCAACGTCAGCTCGACATGCAATCACAAACACTCGATCATTTACTAGGTCATCTGAAAAAAAATATTGAAACGTTACGACAACACCATCAACATCGCTATAACGTTATCATCGAGGTCATGCACACGTTGAGTCCACTGAACACACTCAATCGTGGTTATGCCATAGCCACGTATCGTGGGCATGTACTCACACATCATCAAGAAGTAGTGCTTGGCAACACACTGACATTACAATTAAAAATAGGTAAACTGTGTTGTAAAATTGTAGAAGACATCACTGAGTGAAAAACTGGGACACGCGTTAATGCTAGATAATCTTAATCAAAGCTTACAGCTCATTATACAACAAACAGAACAAAATGAGATGACGCTTCTATGGATTGTCGGCATCTTATGGGGTACTTTTATACTCACTCGTTTCTTTCAGCCACTACTTTATCTGGGCGTGATCCCTCGTACAAAACTGGGTTTACTGGGTATCTTCTTTGCACCATTTTTGCATGCTAATTTTAATCATTTATTCTACAATACGATTCCACTGCTCGTTTTAAGTGATTTTTTACTCGTCCATGGGCTATATTACTTTTTTTTAATCACTATTAGTATTATCATACTGGGCGGCTTTCTACTGTGGATATTTGGAAAAAACGGAATACATATTGGTGCAAGTGGCCTTATCACGGGTTACTGGGCCGTTCTCATCAGCAATATTTATGAACAAGGAACGTTAACTGCCATTTTGCTTGGATGCACGGCATTATACGCTTTCGCAGGAATATTCTTCGGCATTTTTCCAAGAGAGCGTGGTGTGTCATGGGAAGGACACTTATTTGGGTTAGTTGCAGGAGTGTGCACCGTTTTTTTAATAAAGACCCAGAGTTTACTTTAATTTCGAGAAATCTATGTTCACATTTTGGTACCCTGAGCGTTTCAATACGTTAAAAAAAGAATTTCAAAATCACATCGACGAACAAAAAATAGAAGTCAACAAAAAAAACAGTCTAGATTTACTGCAATTAACAGACAGCGCAGAATGTTTTCTACACGGCATCGACATTCTCATGAATTTAGCGTATTGGACGCATCACGTAGAAGATGTGACAGAGTTGCTCGCACAAGCTAAAGATTGTTATGTTGATCAAAATAACGAGGCAATCACTAAAATGCGCACTGTATTTCAGCATATTTTCAATCATCAACACTTTCATACACAATTGAATGCGCATCTCGCTCAATATGCATTATGCACGGTCATCGGTTTTTCTAGTCTTTCTACCACCACACCTTTTCCTATGTTACACACTTATTTACTGTATCGAGGTCTCGTGGGATTGGGTTGCAATTACATGGCAAGACTCAATACAACACGCGATGACATCCAAGAATTTATTCGATGCATTGAACTCATACAGCCACATGATAACGAAGCGATTGCTTCATTATTTACCTAGCGTTCATAGCAAATTTCAGAAATTATCGTTGTTTTTCAAGCTCAATTGCATCTGTGGATAACTTTTGTAGTGTCACTTAGTCAATTTGGACTAACAACCAACAACATTTTTATAACTGATTGAATTTTAAATGTTTTTTTGTTGTCAATGATCTTATAAAAAAAATCATTATCCACAAAAACTGTGAATAACTCTGTGTATATGCGGGTAAATGCTTTGAAAAGTCAGCACTATAAGGGCTGCTTATAAATCACTCAGAAGATAACCCAAGGTTATCCCGCTTAAAGACACGATCAGCACGATAACTTGATCGCACAAAGGGCCCTGAGGCCACTTCAAAAAAGCCTTTTTGTAATCCTATTTCGCGCAACGCGTTAAACTCTTCCGGCGTGACATAGCGCACAACCGGTAAATGATATTTCGTTGGCTGAAGGTACTGGCCTAACGTAAGAATATCGACGTTGACACGACGCATATCGTCCATCGCTTGTAAAACTTCATCGAACGTTTCACCTAACCCAAGCATTAAACTCGTCTTCGTTAACACCGCAGGACGATATTGTTTTGCATGCGCCAAAACATTCAATGTTTGCCAATAGCCTGCGCGATTATCACGTACTGGATGTGTTAACCGCTCGACTGTTTCTACATTTTGCGCAAATACATCTAAATCACAATCTAACAAAATCTCAACATGTGCGTGCACACCTTGAAAATCAGGTGTCAATACCTCCACCCTCGTATGCGGTGAATGTGCTTTAATTGCCATAACAGTCTTTGCATAGTGCTTTGCGCCACCATCTGACAAATCATCACGATTCACAGACGTCAAAACCACATAATCCAAATCCATTAATTTGACGGTACGTGCCGCATTCTCAGGCTCATCTTGATCTAACCAACCGTTCGGGTTTCCCGTATCCACAGCGCAAAATCGACAAGCACGAGTACACACCGCTCCCATCAACATAATTGTTGCTGTACCATGCGACCAACACTCAGCAATATTGGGGCATTTTGCCTCTTCACACACGGTCGATAGACGATGCTCATGCACAACTGACTTTACTTTAACATAATTCGGATCAACAGCATTCACCATCTTAAGCCACGCCGGTTTTGGAAGACGAACATTCGTTGATTCAGTCGACTTGATACCATCTTTAATCGCAACAATCCCTGAAGATGTCGTATATTTTTTCCCACTTTCCACAACAACCGGAATCTGACTTAACTTACTCATGCACACCTACTGTGATACTATGTCGTTGTACTAATTTAAAGTATTGATAACGCTTTAAGATAAGCGCTATCACGCCAACTTCTATCAATGCCAAAAACGATGCCGTCATGACATCACTCATAAAATGCTTTAAGAGTAAAATGCGAGTTGCCACAATACAAAGTGCAAGCATTATAAAAGTAAACACGCGTTTTGGAAACAATATAGACAATCCAAAAGCAAGTCCCATCACTGTTGTCGTATGTCCTGAGGGAAGTGACCAATACATTGACTGAGAATGAAACCCAAAGAAACCATAGAGACCCTCTTGCAAGAATAACTCAGGGCGTGCACGTCCCAATAAGACTTTTAAAATCAAACAAATTAAGTTAGGAATCAACACACATACCGTTAAAAACCAAGCACGTTCCTCCCAAAGCTGCTTTGGCTTAATATAACGGAAAATTAACGCGATACTCACAAGACAACATAGCACAAATGAGCTTTCACCCAGTAACGTCAAACTCCTCAAGAACGCAAATTTTTCTTGAAAATGATGATGGTAAATCCATAATGTCAATGGCTTATCAAGATAGTAATACACGAGCACCACAAGAAATAAATAAGCCAAAATTCTTCGAGATGTACTCATCGATAAAAATAATCGCTCAAACGATATCATCCTGATGTCTCCTTTCAATTTGATAAATATAAGGTGCCCTGGCGTCATCATAGGGGTCGCGCATTAAAAAGTCCACAGCACAAACAAGCTCATTATCGACATAAATCAAAGGAATATGTGAACGTAACCACGGTGCAACACAATGTGCTTGAAATAATTTTTTTAAAAGATGCGTACATTGATGAACCCTTAACGTTTCACCGCCCACGCGATAACGGACTTCGACTAGACGACCCGGTGGAATATAAACACCATGTGTAGCAGGACGCGCAATCAAAACCTCATGCATACAGAGTGCTAACGGCGCAGGGAAATTGGACCAAACTTGCGGTGTCTCTTGTTTTTCTTCTTGTGAAGTCATATAAAGACAGCCCGCATAGCGCTTAACACTATATTGACCTCCCCAAGCTACAACAGGTGATCTATCCATCGCTGCATAAATAACTTCGTGTACCATTCGACGACATGTCGCTGTATTTGGAACTTGTATATTTAGACGGTGTAGCCACGTGATCAGGATGTTTATCAATCGTGCATCACTGAGGTGCAATAAATCCTGGTATGGCAAAGTCGTTGAAGCATGTCGAAGTGCAGGACAATCTATTTCAGCCAAAGCATAGAGATTCTGTTGTGCTTCTTGAAGATGGCTTGTGCATTCAGCAATCTTTTTATTAACGTTGGGCCATCGTTGTTGTAGCAAAGGAAAAACCATATGCCGTAGATAGTTTCGTGAAAAATATTGATTTTCATTACTCTCATCCTCGACCCAATCCAATTGATGCGTAAGCGCATAAGCTTTGATTTCTTCCCGTGAATACTGCAACAAAGGTCGACACAATGTACCTATACTAAAAGCAGTCTCTTCAAGCATCCCAGCTAAACCTTTTAACCCAGTACCTCGCATCAGGTGTAAAAGAAGTGTTTCCGCAGCATCATCCTCGTGATGTCCAAGAAGTAGGCAACTTTGTGTTGATAACTGTGCCTTGAATACCGCATAGCGCTTAAGACGCGCATCCGCTTCAATATTTTGCACTGCATTCACTTCTACACAATACGTCGATAAAGGAATACCCAACGTCTGACACAACACCTCACAGTGTTGCTGCCAGGTCTTTGCATGTGGACTCAAGCCATGATTGACATGAATAGCGCGTGTTTTTTGATGCAACACCTGCGTACTTGCGACAAGATGCAATAATACGGTCGAATCCAAGCCACCGCTTAATCCTACGATCAATGTTTCATAATTCGCTAGCAAATCAACTTTTAGCAATGCTAAACACCCATAGCCATAAATTTATGGTAACGTTCTGAAAGCAATGTTTCTAAAGGCATCGCTTTAAGCACGGCAAGCTCTGTTGCTATCCAATGACTCAACCGTTTACACATATCGGGTACATCACGATGAGCGCCGCCTAAGGGCTCTGCGATCATCCCATCAACCAGTTTATTTTCGACAATTTTATTTGCTATAATTCCCATCGCGCGTGCCGCATCACCTGCTTTTGCAGCATCTTTCCATAAAATAGATGCACATCCTTCAGGCGAAATCACAGAATATATCGCATATTGCAGCATTAACACTCTATCACCCACACCGATGGCTAAAGCGCCGCCGGAACCCGCCTCACCGGTTATAATACAAATAATCGGAACACTCAGTGTCGACATTTCAAACAAATTTCTTGCAATTGCTTCTGATTGATTTCGCTCTTCAGCACCGATACCAGGATACGCACCGGCGGTATCAATGAAAGTAATTAAAGGCAAATTAAATTTCTCAGCCATTTTCATCAATCGCAAAGCCTTACGATACTCTTCAGGACGCGCCATACCAAAATTTCGGTACACTTTTTCCTTCGTGCGTTTCCCTTTTTGGTGTCCCAAAACCATCACGGCTTCACCTTGAAAGCGCGCAAGACCAGCAATAATTGCGGGAGCTGCGGCATAATGCCTATCACCATGCAGCTCTTGAAAATCAGTAAACATATGCTCAATATAATCACTCGTCTGCGGACGCAGTGGATGCCTTGCAAGCTGAACAATTTGCCAAGGATCAAGTTTTGAGAAAATATGCTCAGTCAACTCTTTACATTTAAGCGCCAGCCGCGCGACTTCATCATGCAAATCAACAGAGCTATCGTTACTCACACGATGCAACGCTTGAATTTTCTGATTTAATTCTTCAATGGGTTGTTCGAAACTTAAAAACTGTAGACTCATTGGACTCTTTATCACCTTCAGGTATACTGCAAGCCTATATCATACCGTTGATCAATGTGTTTTGAAATCCCCAAATGTTAAACTCATACTTGCCTATACCACGAACATCCCCCATCGACCTTAAAACCTCACTGGATATTTGGCAATTTAGCTTAAAAACCCCGTGCCATAATGATGAACTTAAATGTTTATCAGAAGATGAACGCGCTCGAGCTCAACGCTTCTACTTTGAGCGACATCGACGTCGCTTCAATGTCGCTCGCGTACGCTTAAGACAAATCTTGGCTCGATACCTCAATGAACAGCCAGCGACACTCAACTTTCAGTACCATGCTCATGGTAAGCCTTACTTGACATCTGCTCTGCAATTTAATTTAAGTCATTCAGAAGATTTAGCACTTTTAGCGGTATGTCTTGATCACCCTGTAGGAATTGATATCGAATTTTATTCTGCACGCCCTTTTATAGGCATAGGCCAACATCTTTTTTCTGATGAAGAAAATCACGTTTTAAAGACACTGCCGCATACGCTAAAACCACTATGTTTTTTTCATCTTTGGGCACAAAAAGAAGCTGTCATTAAAGCCGTTGGAACAGGACTATCTTACCCAACGCCGTCCATTGTCGTACCCACTTTACCTCCAACACATCAGCATATGCTCAAAACACTCGATGGTCAGTCTTGGAAAATAGACGCATTCTCTCCAGTGATTTCTGCACGAGCTGCCGTTTGTTATCACCCCAGCATTTCAAAAATACGGTATGGTGTCTATGTATAACCCTATTGATATTACTTATATTCGTGAAAAGCTGACAAATACTCAACCTCCCATCCAGCTTTATTATTTTGAAACAATTGACTCCACCAACCGTTTTTTAAAAGCGATAGAAACTATTGAACCGGACACCTGGATGTGCTGTATTGCGAACGAACAAACCGCAGGACGTGGACGATTTGGGAAAACATGGATTTCACCAAAAGGTGTCAATATCTACTGTTCAGTAGGCTTTCACTTACCTTCTACACACGAGAATCTCGCTGGAATAAGTCTCGTCACGGGTCTTTCTATTTTAGCGACACTCGCATCCTATATGCCCACGGAAGACTTATATGTCAAATGGCCAAACGATGTCCTTTACCAACATCGTAAACTATGTGGCATTTTGATTGAGCAAAATTTAAATCACCTGATTATTGGTATCGGGATCAATGTCAATACAGTATTCCAAGATCCACCACCCCTCGAGAAACCATGGGGCTCTATCTATGAGCTCACTGGCCGTTTTCTCAATAGAAACATTCTGTTAATCGACTTGCTCATCAAGCTTACATCGTATCTACAACGTTTTTGGACACATGGCTTATCCAATTTTATGCATGAGTGGCAACAGGCCGATTATTTGATGAATAAAAAAATACGAATGTCTATTCAGAAAAAAGAAACAATCGGTTTTTCACGAGGAATTACTAAAACAGGCCAGTTGATTTTTGAGGATCTTCAAGGAGAGATGCATTATCTGACGTCAGGTAATGCATCTCTTTTGACTTTTTTATGATGAGCTTTACAACAAAAGAAACAATTAAACTGCAGATTCTTCGTCTGCTTCTTCGCCAACACTGACGCCTTGCTTTTCTTGCTGAATACGTAAATAAATTTCTTCGCGATGAACCGCAACATCTTTAGGCGCATTGATACCAAGACGTACTTGATTACCTTTTACACCTAACACCGTGATATTCACATCATCACCAATGATGAGTGCTTCTCCGATACGACGCGTTAAAATTAACATACTCATCTCCCTAAAAATTCAGTTTTAATCCACAACAACACAAAATCTCTTTGGGGATATTATAAATTGTCTTTCTTAAGATAACCTTAAGAAATTTAGCTTAAAAATAGAAATAGCTTAAGAAAGACGGTTAGCGACGGGCTTACGCCTTTTTTCCAGCACCTAATTTGATTGCGAGAATAAGCAATGGGCTGTACGCAATAGTTAATCCTAACACACCATCCAGTCGATTTAAACCCACAAAAATAGCAATAGGTGCTAACCAACAAATATTAATCGCGATCACCGACAAAGTAACATACAAATGAGATTTCAATAAACGACCAGCACATTGATAAGCATGTCTTGCGTGAGCTTCGTAAATTTTTTCTTTTTGATAGGCGCGTCGTAAAATCGTATAGGTCGCATCCACGATAAAAACGCCTAATAAAATCAGCCAGCTCCAAAATAAATGTGGGTACATATGCGTCGCCTGCAAAGAGAGTACCGCCATAATAAATCCTAAGAAGCCACTTCCCGCATCACCCATAAAGATACGTGCAGAAGGCCAGTTCCACACTAAAAAACCTAAAACACTTGCCGCTAATACTAATGGCAATACAACTAAACCGGTATCATTACAAAGCCAATAAATAAATGCCGCACTCAGGCAAACACAAGCCGCTTCAGAGGCCGCCAGCCCATCCATTCCGTCCATAAAATTATATAAGTTAATCATCCAGATGAAATAAAAAA
>JAHFRX010000188.1 GCA_023266075.1 Legionellaceae bacterium
TGCTTTCATCCAGCACAACAATGGATGAGGCGTTAGCATAAGCGTGGCCGTCTCGACAAAACAAATCGTTTTGTGTGAAATAAGCACAACTCCATCCCATCACTTGTGCACTTTTAATCATGGCTACAGTCGAGTCTTTATAAGGCTTTAACGTATTCAAAGGATCCATTAAAATTGCGAGTTTCATCATTTCTCCTGTGTTGCTGCAATTTCACGTGCGGCGGCAAGTGCTGCGAGTCGCGCAATCACGCCATACGCGTAAAACCGATTCGGCGAATCGTCTGCGGCTAACTCACTACACGGCATATTACAAGACTGAGCGAACGCTAACGGTTCAAAATGCATCCCAGGTGCATTGAGGTTTTCATCAGCTCCCCGCCCTTGGTGTACACGATAAAAACCACCGACTACAAATTGACCAATCATATACACCACAGGCTCTGCAACCGCACCATCAGGCATGGTTTCAAAACTATACACCCCTTCCTGAATGATAAGACGATTTAATTTTTGGCTACCTTTCGTGGCAGACATGCTGGTACGCTGTTTACGATTGAGCTTCAGTAATTGAGCACCATCATGCACTGTCATCACCCCCATTCCGTACGTACCATTATCCGCTTTCACCACAACAAATGGTTTTTCCATAATCCCATACATATCATATTTCTCACGAATGGCAGTCAATAAATTATCCACGACCACCGCCAGCTCCTCCAGACCTATCTGACTCATAAAATCAACGCCATCAATTGCACGAAACATAGGATTAATTAACCAGGGATCCAGATTCACCAAGTTTGAAAATTCACTGGCAACGTCTGCAAAACATTGAAAATGGCTCGACTTAAGGCGCGATGACCAACCGAGCTCAATGGTCGGCTGAATACTTTGATGCAGACCTTGCAACAGATCAGGTACACCGGTTGACAAATCATTGTTTAATAGCAGAAGACATGGATCAAAATCATGCAGTCCTACCCGGTTATTTCGTCGAATCAACGGTTCAATCAATAAGACTTCTCCGCTATTGGTCGTCATTTCAACAGCGACTGTTATCGCCGGATCCAGGCTACCAATACGTACAATAAATCCCGCTTTTGCAAAAATATCACGCAACACGCACAAGCTCTGCAAATAAAAACGATTACGCGTATGACGTTCGGGCAATAATAAGATTTTCGTACACATGGGAGCACCATCCCGCAATACCGATTGTGCTGCTTGAATACACAACGGAAAAAAATCACGATTAAGGTTATTAAACCCTGCAGGAAATAAATTCGTATCCACCGGTGCTATTTTAAAGCCCGCATGACGCAAATCTACTGATGATGTGATGGGCGCCGGCGTATCTTGCCAGCATGTCCGAAACCAGGCTTCAATGGTTGTCACATGACTTAAAATAACTGCTTCAATGGGGTGTAGAGGACCCGCATGAGCCGTGGTTAAATGAGGAACCGGGACGTGGATGGAGGGCATACGTGTTCTCAAGATAAATAGATCTTTAGATGGTACCGCAGGTAAGGGCTTGAATGAAAGTGAATTGTCTCAGACAATACAGTCACAAGCCCCACGATTAGAGAGAGAAACGACATGACAAACCATAAAATAAAAACCATCGATGTACACGAGTTGAAAAAGCGCTACGATACTTTACCTGAGTTGTGTTTAATTGATGTCCGGGAAAATCATGAATGGAAAGAAATGCACATCCCTCGCGCATTACACATTCCAAAAGACACACTAGTCTCTGTTATTGAACAAGAACTACCTGATCATAAACGCCCTATTTATTTACATTGCCGAGGCGGCGTCCGATCACTTTACGCAGCGAATTGTTTGATGGGGTTGGGTTATCAAGAGGTGTATTCCATTGACGGCGGTATTATGGAATGGATTAATGCAGGGTATCCAGTTATTTCGTAGGGCAGTGTGATTTATTTTAAATCAGTGATATAATCAATCATATTTTAAATATGAGACTAATTATGTGGAATCCCTTTGAGTTTATCATTGAAACAAATACATTTCCTCATTCAAGAACACTTCGCTCATCGTTGATACAAAAAATACTTGATACATTTACTGTGTACTATGGGCGAGATGAAGATATTTATCCTACGTTTACTCATAGACCAGGAGTATTTGACTATATAACATTAGGAGTACCGTATGTAATCGCCTCCTTGTTAAATATTCTAAGAACAGTAATAATTGAACGTCAAAAAAAACGAGACAACAAAGCATCTGCTACATCAATAGGGCGCATAATGGGTTTTATTGACTCTCTTGTTCAATCTCTTTTAGTAATTCTTTCAGAAATAATTCAAGGAATTATTTACTATGCGCCCAAAACATTATTCAGTTTTTCTCTTACAATATTGTCTCTTCCAATTATTCTAATTGTGCATGCATTTTCTGATTGGATATCTTCTAGAAAAAAAACAGAAGTACAGACACTAGATGGAATTAATTATGAAATAAAAGTTTCTCTAGCAAATGAACTTCGAGATGACGAAGAGTTCATAGAAAATCACACTCCTCTACTCGAGAGATTTTCTATTGTAAATCTGTTCAGATATGGTTTGGAGCCGCCACCTGCTCATATTAGAAAATATACAAAATACAACCAAACTTTACAGGCATTTCTAAAACCCAGTAACATTGATGCCAGCAATACTTATTCGAATGGCTCTGATGATAACGGACATGATTCCTTTCGTAATACTTATAATTCTGAGCTGATAGAGGATAATGAAAAACATTACACTTTAAAAATCACTCATCCTTTTAATGGATTTTTTTCAGTGAATATTAATCAAAATAATGCAAGAAAAATTAAAGAATTGGGAGAACTCAATTTTGCTCATATAGGAACATTGTTCGATCAAAATAAAGACTTTTCAAATTATATTATGGAACAATGCAATAACAATCAATGCTTGCCATAATCCTAGAAAAAGCAAAGAGGACCAGCAGACATTTTATTGAAAAAATCTGAGCATTTTATTTCCAAAACGAATCAAGGGGGAATGAAAGCGTTGGAATAAAGGGTTGTAGCCCAGAGCCCCTAACACATAAACCTATTTTCATGGGCAAACGGACATGCGTCTTTTCTCATGTTCT
>JAHFRX010000046.1 GCA_023266075.1 Legionellaceae bacterium
AGAGTTTCAAAAAAATGGTTTCGCCACAACAACAGTGGAAAAATTGGTTAATTGGGCACGCAGTGGCTCAATGTGGCCAATGTCATTTGGTCTAGCTTGTTGTGCGGTTGAAATGATGCATGTCTATGCATCGCGTTATGACCTCGATCGTTTTGGAGTTATTCCTCGTCCAAGCCCACGTCAATCAGATGTAATGATTGTTGCTGGAACATTATGTAATAAAATGGCACCTGCACTACGAAAAGTTTACGACCAAATGGCCGAACCAAGATGGGTTATTTCTATGGGATCATGTGCGAATGGCGGTGGTTATTATCATTATTCATATTCGGTTGTTCGTGGTTGTGATCGTATAGTTCCTGTGGATATTTACGTTCCAGGCTGCCCGCCAACAGCAGAAGCATTGTTGTATGGCATTATCCAGTTACAAAATAAAATTAGGCATAAAGCAATCATTGAAGCCTGACAAGAGTTAAAATAGTTTATGAATGAGATGGAGTCTGAACGACTACTAAATCGGTATCAACAGATGTCTGATAGATTTCCGTCAGCTCTTTTCTAAATTGCTTGACGAGCACAAGATTAGATCCATTCAGCGCGTGTAACGCCATCCCATACACTTCTCGAATGTTGTTATCATGCGACGACAATAACGCTTGAAATTTGATCGGATTTTTTGAAAACAATTCCTGTGCATAAGACGCAAAACCAAGTAGTCCATAAGCAATAATCAGTTTTTTAACATGGCACACATGTATTAAATCCAAGCTCGATGGAAAGCCTACAATTTCTGGATAGCGCTTCAACAAAGTCATGATTCCCTTTGCATAAGCTTGCATTTCAAACTCATTTGTATCTATCTCACGCATTTCTTGACGCGCTAAAGAGAAGTTCTGAACATGCTCTTCTTCATGAGCGACTAACAATTCACCATAATAAGGGATCATCAACGCATCTTCTCGGAAACATGTTTGCAGATTAAAATTTCGAGACAATGTCACAGCAAAAGTATCTTCCATGCACATGTCTTTTTGTATGGAAGATATGAACGCACAAAACTCGCTTTTATTCAAAATGGAAACACGCACATTTGATGTTTGAGAATTAAAAACTGACTCACTCAAAATATACGTCGAATGCGCTTCAACTAAAATCGTTTGAATTTCTTTCAGCTTTGCTTTTTGATAAGGCGTATTACCATCTATATCAACAGGATTAGTCGGGTGCCCGTGCGACAAAAGCAATCTACAAACATCCACATGCCCTTGTTGAGCTGCAACATGAAGAAGGCTATGAGATTTTGTCTTTGTTTTGGCATGAATGAGCTTAGGATTGAAATCCAACAATGCCTGAATTTGTGCACTCTGGCCTGCTTGAGTCGCTTTTAAAATACCTAAGCGTTGTTCATCTGTGAAAAATTCGATACCTGATCTCAAAATAACACCAAGAAACATCAACGTGTCTTATTATAAGATAGAATGCGTTATTTGTAAACAACCATATTAAATGCCCAAAGTTGAATTTGCATCAATGACGGTCGAAATTACTGGCTTTCCTAAACTGGATGCAATCACATAGAATCATAGATTAATATATTTGTTAATCGTTATATTGACGCCTTGTTCTACCGCTTGTAAATTTTGTAAAAAGCCGCTGAAATAGTTTGGCGCGCCAGAAGGAAAAATGAGTGTAGATAAATTTTGAGCTTGGCTAATTGAAAAATTATAAGATAAATCCACAGTAAGTTGTTGCGGAAACATGTACGCTAACCCAACATGGCCACCGCCACCCCATAAACTTTTTGAATTCCTAAGGTTGACTGGAAAAAAATTAAACGTCCCAGCAGGTAACGTATCACCATTCAATTGCGCAGAAACATTAAATAATGAAGGTCCAATACCACTATAAATAAACCAGTTTTCAAATGAATAACCAACATCAATTAAAAATAGCCAATCATCTTGTAGTTTAGAATGAATACCGCCTGTTTCATAGGCGCCATTTTGCAATGTTCCAGACCAGCTTATATCAAATTGATCCATGTCAATATACTTATATTGCGCTCGTAAACCCAATAGCCAGTTATTTTCAAATCCATGCAGATAACCGATATTCGCCACGGGTGCAAAATGTGTTTCATGACCATTACTCAGAATGTATGTTCCAGGTGCTGATATAGGCGGTTGCGTCTGAACCGTGGTTTGTCCATTTAATTGGCTACTAAGATAACTACCGCCAGCACCTACCCAAAAACCACTAAACGATTTCACGGTGTTTCCCATGGAACCTGCTAAAGCATGATGAGAGAGTAAAGCTGACAATGTAAACCTAATCATACATTTATTCATTTAATATTCCTTTAAATTAAGTGCAGCTATTTATTTTAATGATGCCATTCGGCGTGTTGGGTAATAATATATTATTGGTTGCGTGATCAGGCCAAACATATTGACTCCAACCCCAATAATCAACGCCCAAATAATAAGGTGAAGTACAGGATGCAAGGATGATTTGTAAAGCTAAACTCACATAACCGGGTTGTGTAACTACATTCGTATAATCATGGATAATATTCGTTTGGGTTGGCGATATATATTCAGCATAATACTGATATTCTCCAAAACTCGCCCCACCTGGTATCGCGATGGTGTAAGGGACATGATATTGTTTACTTTGTGGATCAGTATATGCGCCTAGTTTTCCTCCGATACTAGATTTGTATAAAGAATAAGGGGTAGGTCCTTGAGTTCCGTCAGTGACATCATACGCACCAATCACTAGAAACCCGACATTATTAGGTCCATTGCCAACCAAAGCACCTTCGACAATTGGCCATTGATTTGTAATATAGAAATTATTGGGATTACTAAATACGCCAAAAAATCTGCCATTCGGATGCGAAGGCCCAGTACAAGTCGTCGCAGAAAAATTAAGCGCAGTTTCTTTATACAATCCATATTGTCCTAATCCAACTGCGAAATTAGCGGGTTCTAAGTCGAATAATACCCCATCAACATTGCTATCTGCACAGATTTGTGGGCTTAAGCTATCCGAGATACTTTTCCCAACGGAATCAGCACAAGCCCCTAACGCAGCGACATCATCGGAGGTGGCATCAATAATGGCTAAAATCAAAGCATTGGGATAGACTTCACGGTATTTCGCGATCGAATCAGGGTACGTATAATTAACAATAAAACTACAGTTACCAGTTTGTGTTATCGACCCGCCATACACATATAACCGAATTGAAGAACCCTGTAACGGTGAAAAGCTTTGGAGTGTACTAATCCATTCTCCAGCATTATTGACGGAATCACGGCAAGGACCATCGGAACAACAAGCATCATAGATCAATCCGCCGGTCCCTTTTTGCAACGTGGTGGGTGGCAATGCAAAACAAATGGAATAAAAAAATAATAATAATAAAAACCGAAATAACATCCTGTTGTTTTCTCCTTGAAAAGATGCTTTATTATAATCGAATTCTCACATTTCGCAGCAAAAATTTACATTCAATCCAGCGTCTGTTGACGGATATTTCATCTTGTCAATTGCCCAATAACGAACTGATAGATGAGGTAAGATGCTGCAAGCCAAATCGTTACGGCTGAAATTTTATTCAAGCGAGGCAGTAATTGGCCATTGGAATCCATCGATTTACAACAATGTCCGATGAGAGATAAGCTTGTGAACCACAAGAGCGAGACCAATAAACACGCTGATGTAAAAAACCACTTCTCAACACCAGGGAAATTTAAAGAATTCGCCCCAATCACAGCAACACTATCGATGATAGCATGCGGATTCAGAAGCGACACAGAGATAGCAAATAGCATTTGCTTTGAACTCGTCAACGGCGCTACTGAAAGTTGTGAAGACTCACTATTTTTCCATACCGAAACGCCCATATATATCAGAAAAATAATTCCTAAAATATAAATGATGTTCCTGACCATCGGTAAAGAAAACACGATGAGTGAAACACCTGTTACGGCACTTGTAATGAGGAGCGCATCACAGATAAAAGCGGTCAATACAGAAGGAATCGCATGCCGCCATTTTTTTTGGCTAACACCTTGATTAAAAATGAAAACATTCTGCATGCCAAGCGGAATAATCAATCCAAACGCCAGGATTACACCATAAATGAAAGCTGCCATACATCACCATCAATCCATCGAATTGTTCAATATTTTATCAAATAAGCCATGGAAAATCAAATGTCCAATCGATTAAATATTGGACTAGGCAGTAATTTAATCACCGTCATAATCAAACGCCACTGTTTTGGCACATAAGCAACCGGCTTCTTTTTTACAATCGCACGCTGAATTTCAGCAGCAACGTGCTCAACACTCGCCAATTTTAATCCTTGCCCTTTTAAATGAGCGGTCATGGGTGTTTCAGTAGGTCCCGGATGAATCAATAGAACCTGTACTTTTGTACCCGCTAGTCGATGTTGAAGTCCTTGTGTAAAACGCGTCAACAATCCTTTAGCGGCACCATACACATAGTTAGATTTACGGCCTCTATCACCAGCAACCGAGCCTATTATCGCTAAAGTGCCATGATTTGCTTGCTCCAGATGCTTCACAAACGCCTCTGCAAATAAAACGGGTGAAACAGCATTCACCTCTAAAGCATCTTTGCATGCCCGTAAGTCGGCCTGACAATGTGTTTGATCAGGCAATGAACCATGCGCAATCAATACACAATCGACTATTTTTGCATTGACCACTTCATCCACTGTTTTTTCAATCGCCGCGGGATCTAGAAAATCTGACACGGTTGTGTGTATTATGCAACGTGGATTGCGAATACTTAAATCTTTCGCTACTTGCGCTAGTTTGTCTGCATTACGCCCAATCAGCACAAGCTCGATAGCTTCTTTTGCGACCCAAAGACGCGCAATATGCTCAGCTATTGCTGACGTTGCACCAACAATTATTTTTCTTTTCATGTGTTTACCCCATTAACCGTCTTGATAAATCAGAACATATCCCCGGATCACGATAAGCTAAAAACGCATGAAGCTTCGGATAGCCACGCTGAAACACAGTAGAAGACATCGTAGCATTTTTAGCACAGTACAATCGCCCACCCGCCGCATCAACCAAATCATCTAACTGCTTAAATAATCTCAACGTACGCTCACCGCGATTCGCAAAATCTAATGCCAGTGTAATACCTTCTTTTGGAAAACTCATCATGCCAACAGACTCAAACATACCAAATGTTTTCAATACCGCCAAAAACGAGCCTTCTTTATGTTGTTTGATCGTATCTAACATGGCTTGTATTACGTCTTGTCCATCGCTTCTTGGCACGACACACTGATACTGATAAAACCCTTTCTTTCCGTATAGGCGATTCCACATCAAAATATGATCTAGCGGATAAAAAAATGGAACATAATGCACAACACCCTTATTTTTTTTCACACGGTTTGCATTAAAGTAAAGCATATTAAACATCTTTAGCGACCATTGATTCACGAGTGAAAAAGGAGGCGTTAGAGGAAAAGTTTTTGTTTTTGTAGGATTTTTTCTCTCCTCTGATCGTGCTATAGGGTTTGCCCGCATAAATAAACCACGATATTGCCCTTTCGTCGCACAATCAACCCACGAGACGGTGTACTCCCAATCCCTTTCAGAGGTATCTGCCAAATGAAAAAATTCTTCTAATGAGTAATACGGTAATGTTTCGACCTCAAGCCAAGGCCCTGGAACGCGCATTAACTGAAGCTCAACTTCTGTCATGACACCCGTTAACCCCATACCACCCACCGTGGCAGCAAACCAATCTTGTGTCTTCATAGGCCCACAATCAATCACTTCACCATTGGTTCTCAATAATCGTATACCATGCACATGATGACCAAAAGAGCCTTGTCGATGATGATTTTTCCCATGCACATCATTCGCAACAGCGCCTCCCACCGTCACCCATTGTGTTCCAGGCGTCACGGGCAACATCCATCCTCGCATCGACATCACTTCTTGTATCGTTTTTAATGATACCCCTGATTCACACACTAATCGTCCCGTGGTGTCATCGAAATCCAGAAACCGATCAAGCAGAGGTGTTTGCCAGAGCGTGCCCTGTGCATTCAAGCACACATCACCATAACTGCGCCCTAAACCATAAGCCAAACCTGGTAAATCTGCCGCAATCGTTTGTTGCAGTGTTGAGCGGTCATGTAGTGCTATCACATGGTGTGGGTCGTCGGTTAATCGACCCCATGAGGAAATTTTGTTCATCAGGGTACATTGACTTCTCTTATAATACGCTTATGATACCATCTATAAAAACAAACACCAAAATCTATGCAAGAACTTTTGGAGCGCTCGTACCTCAATCAATTCCATGGACTGATTTGCTTGATGCGCCCCAAGCAATGGGTCAAAAATGGATTTGTAGCGGCACCACTTATTTTCTCAGGTGAGTTTTTAAACCCTCACGCAATCGAGCGTACGCTCATTGCCATCCTTCTATTTTGCCTTGCGGCATCAGCCACCTACATACTGAACGATTTACACGATATTGAAGAAGATAGAAAGCATCCTAAAAAATCGAAAACACGCCCCCTTGCCTCTGGCTTAGTTTCCGTTTCCTCAGCATGGATGTTACTGACACTCATCGTCGCTTTGCTCACTGTCAGTTGGTTTGTCATCCCATCGATGATGTGGATCATCACGGTTTATATGGGTATTACCATAACCTACACTTTCTTTCTAAAACAACAACCCGTCATCGATTTATTTACCGTTGCCGTTGGCTTTGTGTTCCGTGTATATGCAGGAGCGGTGGCGCTACTCGTGCCCGTCTCAAGCTGGATGTTTGTCACAACACTCTGCCTTGCTTTATATTTAGCTGCTATTAAACGTCGTCAAGAGTATCGTCAAGCCGGTACTGGCAGTCGTAAAGTGCTTGAAAAATACTCGGTGCATCTCCTCGATTATTACGCTGAGATGTCTGCAACAGGCGCACTACTGTTTTATAGTATGTTCGTCTTATCTTCAAAACCGCAATTGGTCTTAACTATTCCGCTCGTATTATTTGGTTTATTTCGTTACGCATACATTGTCGATGCCAAAGAAGATGGTGAATCTCCCACCGACGCACTCTTAACCGACTGGCCGTTAATGGTAACGATAGGTATCTGGGTGGTCACATGTGTTTTTCTATTGAAAATGCATCACACATGATCACTTACCTCTATCTCGCTACACCGCTTATCACATGGTTCGTCGCCGGCAGTTTAAAATTCCTCATCAATAGCATCAAGGCTAAACAATGGGCATTTGATTTGGTCGGCAATGGCGGGATGCCAAGCAATCATAGTGCCATTGTCACGAGCACAACGACTATGATTGCATTACAAGAAGGTATTCAGCACCCCGCTTTTGGTATTGCATTCACTCTATCTTTCATCGTCATTTTAGATGCATACGGCTTACGACGAGCTGTTGGTAAGCATGCAACGCGACTGAATCAACTTCACCCCAACACAACACCTCGATTACGTGAAAGAATGGGCCACACGTGCGCCGAAATTATAGGCGGCATCGTCGTAGGCGGTCTCGTCGCTGACTTCAGTTGGGCTATCTTTATTGGCTAACTTGTCTCAAAACTTGAGCAAAGAGGTCATATCGCATAGAATGTCGCGTCTTACAGTATTTTGAGTATAAAATGATTACCTTCAACCAACTCGGTATGACCTATGGTCAAAAATTATTGTTTTGTGATGTGAGCCTCACACTCAATACCAACAAAGCGTATGCTTTAGTCGGCGCCAACGGTTCTGGTAAATCTACTTTCTTTAAACTCATCACGGGTGAAGAAGAGCCCACCTCTGGTGACGTACTCATTCCCAAAGACGCAAGTATTGGCTGGCTTAAGCAAGATCAATTTCGCTATGAAAGCACACCCATTAAATCGATTGTCTATCAAGGTAAACCTAAACTTTGGCAAGCCTTACAAGAAAGAGAAGCTATTTTTTTGGCAGAGAATTGGTCTTCTGAAGCCGGATATCGTTTAAGTGAACTTGAAGACATTATCCAACACGAAGATGGTTATGCTGCTGACGGACAAATAGAAACCATCCTGCTTGGCTTAGGGATCCCAGCAGATTACCACGAAAAACCACTTCATGCACTTTCTGGTGGCTATAAACTACGCGTTTTACTTGCACAAACTTTATTTCAAAATCCAAGTATTCTACTGCTTGATGAACCGACGAACCACTTGGATATTGAGTCCATACAATGGCTAGAGAAGTTTTTAAAAAACTCATTTAAAGGCTTAGTGATTTTCATCTCTCATGATATTGATTTTATTAATCATTTGGCTGAAAATATCTACGATATTGATTTCGGTGAAATTCGTAAATACAATGGAAACTATACCAAGTTTCTTGCCGAAAAAGCATTGCTTCAAGAGCAAAAACAACAAGAAATGAAGTCTGCTGAAGAGCGTATCGCACACTTACAAAAATTTGTCGATCGCTTTAAAGCAAAAGCATCTAAAGCAGCTCAAGCACGCTCTAGAGTAAAAATGATTGAAAAAATTGAGCTCCCAGACGTTCTAAACTCCTCACGGCTAGCACCTGCCATCCAATTTCAAGCACAAAAACCTTCCGCCAAACAAGTCTGTAAAGTCGAAGGTCTCAACAAAGCCTTTGGCGACAAATGTTTATTTCAACACTTACGGCTAGAAATTAAGCGCGGTGATAGAATTGCTATCATGGGCGCCAATGGCAAGGGTAAATCGACACTCTTAAAGATTTTACTCAACATCATTCCAAAAGACTCCGGTGAAATAACGTGGGGTAACGAAGTGAAGCTCAGCTATTTCTCACAAGATCACCATGATTTACTCCATCAATCCATGACGGTCTGGCAATGGCTAAATGATGCAGTCGCTCAGCGAACAGAACAACAATTACGAAAATCACTTGGGCAAATGCTCTTCACCAAAGACGCTGTCGACAAAAATATTTTGTCCTTAAGTGGCGGAGAGGCAGCTCGTTTGCTACTCACAAAGGTGATGTTAGAGTCACCTAATGTGTTGATACTCGACGAACCCACAAACCATCTGGATATCGAAACCATTGATGCTTTGGCCGATGCCTTGGTGAACTACCAAGGCACTGTGATTGCTGTCAGCCATAACCGTCATTTTATTGAAAAAATAGCAACACGCATTCTTTATTTCACTGAAGGGCAAAAAATTCATGACTATCGCCACGGTTATCAAGAGTGGTTAGAATCAATCGCATGAAAATTTAGGCACAATACGCTCTTTACCTAAATAAGGTCTCAATACCTCAGGAACTAACACACTTCCATCGTGTTGTTGATAGTTTTCCAAAATAGCGATCAAGGTACGGCTTAACGCAATTGCCGTCCCATTCAGCGTATAAGGGAAAATTTTCTTATTATCTTCTGTGCGATATCGAATATTGAGTCGTCGCGATTGAAAATCAGTACAATTAGACGCTGACGTTACCTCGCCATATTTTTCCTCTGACTCACGTCCCGGCATCCACACTTCAATATCATATTTTTTATAAGCAACGGCACCGAGATCACCCGCGCAAATGCGCACAACGCGATAAGGAAGCCCAAGTTGCTGATAGATAGATTCTTCTATTGCTAAAATATGATTTAGAGCAGTCTCAGCATCTTCGGGTTTTGCGATTTGAAAGAGTTCGATTTTAGAAAATTGGTGCACACGATATAGTCCCTTACTTTCTCGTCCACCAGAGCCTGCCTCTCTTCGAAAACAATGACTTTCTGCGACATATTTCAACGGTAAAACATGCTCATCTAAAATCTCATCGGCATGCATCCCGCCCACCGGAATTTCTGCAGTTGCAATCAAACTTAAGTCAAGATCTTCAATATGATAAATATTCGACTCTTCGCCACGTGGCGTAAAGCCGGCACCCAGTAAAATCGATTTTTTCACTAAATCAGGTGTAATCAACGGTGTGTATCCCTGACTTGCAGCAACTTTCATGGCAAAAGCTTTTAGTGCAAACTCAAGTAACACGGCATCATTTTTCAAAAAATAAAATTTTGAAGCTGAAACTTTAGCGCCATTTTCAAAATCAATTAAATCAAGTGTTTTACCAAGCTCCACATGATC
>JAHFRX010000047.1 GCA_023266075.1 Legionellaceae bacterium
CACGAATCATACGTACAGGATCTTCAGCATAACGCGTTGCAGGATCACCAATCATACGAATCAAACGTTTCTGAATATCAGGAACGCCTCCCGTAAAATCAATGATAGATGAAGTTATCGCATCATAATAGAGTGAGTTAATGGTAAAGTCGCGTCGCCAAGCATCTTCTTCTAATGTGCCATATATGTTGTCCCGAACAAGCATGCCCCGATCATTCGTTTTTTGTTGCGTTGAACGCTGTGTATCCTCATTGCCGCGAAAGGTTGCAACTTCAATAATTTCACGATGAAAAAGAATATGTGCGAGTTTAAAACGACGTCCAATGATGCGCGCGTTACGGAAAAGTTTTTTGATTTCATTGGGTGTTGCGTTGGTCGCGACATCAAAATCTTTAGGGGAATGCCTGAGCAGTAAATCACGGACACCACCACCAACAATATAAGCTTGAAAACCGGCACGATTAAGACGGTTAAGGACAGTCAGTGCATTTTCACTAATTTCTGTTTTAGAGACGGAGTGTTGATTGCGCGTAACAACATAAGCCTTATGAATATTGGGCTTGGTAATTTTTCTTTTACGCAGTAATTTTCGAATAAATGTAATGATTGTGTTCACCTAGTCATGAATCATTAAGCACGGTATATTATAACGATAATCTTATTTATTGTGAAGGAAAGAACATCATGGAGTGGTTAAATAGTATTGTCGGATTATGTGCTTTGGTTTTGCTTGAGATTATTTTGGGGATTGATAACGTGGTATTTCTCGGTATCTTGGCGCATCGCTTGCCTAAAGAGGATAGAAAGCGCGTCACGCGATGGGGGTTGATGCTTGCATGGGTTTCGAGATTGCTAATGCTGGCTTCTGCATTATGGTTAGTGAGGTTTTCAAAACCTTTCTGCACAATAGGGACATTAGCATTTTCAGTGCGTGACATTTTCTTCATGATGGGTGGTGCTTTTTTAATTGCGAAGGCCACACAAGAAATTCATACTGAGGTAGCGAAAGATCAAGGAGAGGAAGGCGAACCTCAATCAGGAGAGAGTGCTAAAAATAACATCGTATTTTGGAAAGTTGTCTTTCAAATTGCATTAATGGATATCATTTTTTCATTTGATAGTGTTCTCACGGCGATTGGCTTAACTTCACAGTACTGGGTAATGAGTGTTGCGATGACCATTGCCATTTTAGTGATGCTTTTTGCAAGCCGTATTGTGAATGAGGTTATTGCACGTTATCCCACATTAAAAATGTTAGCCTTGAGTTTTTTAATCTTAATCGGTATGGTACTGGTTGCGGATGGTTTGTCGTTGCACATCCCTCGCGGATATGTTTATTTTGCCATGAGTTTCTCGCTTTCTGTTGAGAGTTTGAATTTGTTTAAGCGTACACGTCGGAGAAAATAATGCTGTGGATAAAAGCGTTCCATATCATTGCTATGGTGACTTGGTTTGCTGGCTTATTTTATTTGCCACGTTTATTTGTTTATCATGTCGATGCAAAAGATACGATCAGTCTTGAGCGTTTCAAAATGATGGAGCGCAGACTCTATTATGGTATTACATGGCCTGGTGCGATGTTAACAACGGTGTTGGGCGTGTGGTTGTTATGGGCTTATATGCCTGATGCTATAAAAATGCCTTGGCTACATGCAAAACTTGCATTGGTTGTCTTGCTCTGGTTGTATCATTGGAAATGTGGCGCTTTTTTAAAGCGCTTTCGAGAAGGCAGCAATTGCCACTCCAGTCGATTTTATCGGTTTTTTAATGAGTTGCCGACAATATTGTTGCTTGCCATTGTAATTTTAGTGGTTGTGAAGCCTTGATTTTTTTTGTTCTGTAAGCTTAAGATATACGCATTCACATGTAGTGATTTCAGACAGGCCTTAGGAGTGATAGGTGCACGTTATAATATGGATTAAATTTCAATCATCTCAAAGTCTTCTTTGGATGCGCCGCAGTCTGGACAAAACCAGTTTTCAGGCACCTCTTCCCAAAAAGTTCCAGCGACGATACCATCTTCAGGCCAACCTTTTTCTTCGTCGTAAATGAAGCCACAGATGACACACATATATTTTCGGTACGATTTCATTACATTAACATCATGGATAAACTGGCCCATATTATAAAGGTTAGTCACCCGTTAGGTCAATTTTAAGTGACTATTTTTGTGGATAATAGACTTGTCCATGACATCAAACTATGTTAATAATAATCGGTTTTTAGTGGCTTACTCGATGATCATGAGTGGCAGTTTTGGGAATAAGTGGATGCGATTTTTGAGGCGATACGCGCTTTTTTGTGTGAGCATAGCAGGGCTATCCGGTTGTGTAACGCCACCGCCACGAGATATGAATAATGTTTGTAATATTTTTAAACAGTACCCACGATGGTATCGAGATACCAAAGATGTCGAACGACGTTGGCGTGTACCCGCGCATGTTCAGATGGCCATTATGCACCAAGAGTCGCGGTTTGATGCACAAGCCAAACCACCCAGAACGAAATTGCTTTGGATTATTCCATGGACACGGCCGTCTACTGCTTACGGATATGCGCAAGCACTTGATTCGACGTGGGTTTTATATAAGCACTCTGCGGGGGGGATGTTTGCCTCGCGTGATCGCTTTTCTGATGGCGTTGATTTTATTGGATGGTATGCAAATCAAGCGAATCGTCGCGCGGGTATTTCGAGGAGCGATCCTTATGCGTTATATCTTGCTTATCATGAAGGTGTGGGTGGATATATGAGCAAGACTTATCTTAAAAAGCCCTGGTTACTGAATGTCGCGCATAAGGTAGAGGCGCGTGCGCAAATTTATCAGGCTCAATTGTTACGCTGTCAGGATGCACTTAAGAGAGCCTGGTACAAGCGTTGGCTTTAGTTTTTGGAGAAGATGTCATGACAACAATGCGTATGATGTTGCTTGGTGGACCAGGAGCAGGAAAAGGTACGCAAGCAGTACGTTTAACGACCCATTTTAAAATCCCACAGATTTCGACGGGTGATATGCTAAGAGCGGCCGTTACGGCGGATACGCCACTGGGACGGAGTGCTCAGAAGATCATGGACAGCGGCGAGTTGGTTTCTGATGATATTATCATTGCCTTGGTTAAAGAGCGCCTTGCTGAAGACGATTGCCGTCAAGGGTTTTTGCTAGATGGTTTTCCAAGAACCATTGCACAAGCAGAAGCCTTAAAAGAAGCGCATATTTCACTCGATCATGTGGTGGAAATCGCAGTCGATGATCAAGAGATTATTCGGCGTATCACAGGGAGACGGACTCATCCTGCATCGGGTCGTGTATATCATCTTGAATATCATCCGCCTCAGAAAGAAGGTTGTGATGATGTAACCGGCGAGCCTTTGATTTTGCGAGAAGATGATAGAGAAGAAATTATTCGCAATCGCCTGCAAGTGTATCATCAGCAGACCCGTCCATTGATTTCTTTTTATCAACAATGGGTGAAACAAGATCCAAAGCATGCACCACAGTTTCATCGCGTTGAAGGTGTGGGAGATGTGAGTGCGATCTTTGAACATATTTTGCAAGCTTTAACAGGAGCCACTCATGGCAGAACACAGTAAAGTTCAGGCATTGAACGCTGCGGCTTTAGAGGCATTGATTACCAAAGGTGAGATTATTTTTGTTGATTTTTGGGCAAAGTGGTGTGCGCCATGTCGACAGTTTGCACCTGTTTTTGAGCATGTGGCTGAAAAATATGAAACGATAGTGTTTGTTTCTATGGATATCGAGCAAGAGTCTGATGTCGCTGAGTTTTTTCAGATTCGCTCTATCCCTCATTTGATGGTATTTAAATCGGGTATTGCGATTTATTCTGAATCAGGTACTTTGCCTGAGTCTGTGTTGCATGAGTTGGCCAATCAAGCGTTGAATGTTGATGTGAGTGGTGTACTCAAGGAAATAGACGAATAGGTTATTTTTTACTGGGGTTAATGTTGTTTTTTCGTGTTTTTTCGTGCCTTGAAAGCCGTGGACTCTTAAACTATACTCATAGATAACTTGAGTGGGAATTCCTGTAATGTAACACATCTTGATCAATTTTTGGAGCGAGACCATGACTAATACTCAATACGAATTTTCTAACTCCCAAACAATGCGTCAATGGTGCGAGGTACGGTTTAGAGAGGATCCTGAAATAAAAAAAATCATGGAGGACTATTTGGGACCTCAAATATTAGATGGATGTAATTATCTTGCGGGAAACGAAAAATTTAAAGAGAGTATAGCAATACTCGAGAAGTGCATTGTCCGAAACAAAGACGTGAAAGCAGATCTCTTTCACGCGCTTCTCGCGCTAGGGAATGGAAGAAATTGGAGTGCTATTAATCCACGTGTAGCAATTGTTCAGTGCAACATTGATCAACGACATGCTTCACCCTATCCCCTCCTTGATGAGTCAACAGGGCAAAACAATCAGGTGAGTTCTGTCACTCGCATAAATGGGGGCTATATTATTCGCGGAGTGAATGCCGAAGGAGCACCACGAGCCATAGAACTTCATGATGATGGAACTGTTTTCGGTCAAGAGGTCAGGCCCGGTTCAGAGTATTTTTCGCACAATGCACCGCTCGGTCATGTGGCCTGTCAAATGGCCGCGCAAGCCACAAGAATCCTCAGTTATTTTGGATGCCCTGATTTTCGAAATGAAATTGGGCTCAGGAAAACCGAAGAGGCGGTTTCTCGTGCTGCAGAAGTAGTTCAGTACGTTCACGAAGCACAACTAAATACGGATGCACAATTAAATGCAGCGACGGCAAATTTAACTCGTGCGACAGGATTAATTTTTCGTCGATACTCCCAACTTTCACCAGAGGAAAAAGCAAAAGTTCAGTGGGAGGGAGGAACATCCGATCCTATCGTGTACCTGGAATCCGTTCCACATGGGGAGGCGAAGGCTAAACAAACAGAATTATATCAACGCTTTCACAATGAAAATTTTTTTATTCCAGAGATACATGAAACGCTTTCTGATAATACGTTAACTGCTCGCGGCAGCGGAGCAACCCGTACAATATATGGTTTATTTAAAAATCCATCTACCATTAAAGCGATTGCTGAAAATGAGCCACCTCCAACCGTGTCTCTTGAAGAAATCGAAGCGGCTAAAGTGACCTTAGGCGTCAAAACTGATAACCCATGGTTCACCGCGTCAGAGATAGAAGTTATGACGATGAACCAATATTATATCAGTAAATCTACGACTAAACCATCGGAAGGAATATTGTTTTGCCCTATTAGGAAAGACACTCAATTTCCCAGGATAGGTTTCCCTCTCGACCATCGTGTCGATCATCACAATGGTTATGGAAACAAATACCCCTATGTTGCTTTCTCAGATCCTTTCGTGATCAAAGCATTGGCAGCAGGTAGGACAAACTACCTAAACCTCAATAATCCCCACGGAGCTGAGGTGAAAAAATCATCATCACCTCCTCCACGACCTTGGGCAGCAGCTTTGGCTCCTGCAGGTGGATCGGTCGTTAGAGAAGAGCTCCCCCCTCCACCGCCTTCAGCCTCAGAAGAATCCTCCAACGTTACACAGCACTATCGAGCCGCTGTTGATGCGGTTGTTGATTGCGCACCAATCTCTATTATTCCGAAAGGAGCACGCGTTTCTTTGGTTTTTAATGAAAGAAGACGGGAAAATGATATTGTCGTTGTGATTGACACAAGAGATGCCGCATCGTTTGACAAAAATTTACGTGCAAAAGGCGTTAAACAGATCGACGCTATATCGAAAACGCGAGGTACATATGAGATTACTTTTCCAGAAACAGCTTTAAAAACATTGGGTATATCTCTGGTTGACTTAGGTCTCTCCACTCACACTCAAAAGCCTCCTGGTCCCTAGTACGCCATTCTATCAACCGTTAAAGCTGTTCCTAAATTGTCATCCGGTTCAACTCGAAAGTCCAGTTCTTAAGATACTCGTCTAAGCGTATTTTTTCTTGTGGCGTGAATGCTAATCCAAGTTTTGTTCTTCGCCAGAGAATATCGTCGATGTTATTTGCCCATTCTTCACGAATGAGGTAATCAACTTCAGCTTGATAGAGCGTGTGCCCAAAAAATATTCCAAGATCGTTGGCTTCTTTGGTGTGACAAAGAAACTTTTCCATCAGTGTGCCATAGGTTTTTAGATAGCGCTCGAAAATATTGCGATCTAACCCAGCATATTGTTGTGCTGCATATGTTGTGTATTCTGCAAAATTGAGATCGTGATACGTTGCTCCAGGCAATGGTGTTTTGTCTGTGCATGCAGGTTTGATGTGTGGGAAATGTGCGGCAAGATGATTGAGAATAATTTCAGATAATTTTCGATAAGTGGTTAATTTTCCGCTATAAATACTGATATAAGGGTGCGGTATTTTAGCATAATCATATGCCCAATCTCGACTCATTTGACGTGGATTTTTGTTTTGTGATACGAGTGCTCTTATGCCGGAGGTCACATGTAAGATGTCTTTTGATGCGAGTGTGTGATTAAAAAAGTGCTGAATAGCCTGGGTTAAATACTCAATTTCTGTGGTGTGTGGCTTAACATGACGAGGGTCTCCCGTAAATAACGTCTCCGTAGTTCCAATCAGTGTGTAATGCGTTTGGTAGGGTAGTACAAAAATCACACGTTTATCTGGATGTTGCAGCAAATAAGCATGCTCACCAGGGTACCATCGCGGTGTAATGAGATGCGTGCCTTGAATTAAAGTAGTTTGATGGTGTGCAATGAGATCTGCCATATTATTTACTATTTGTACAAATGCACCCGACGCATTGATCAGTGCTTTGGCTTGAAGTTGTCTAATATCGCCATTTTTAAAGCGCAGAGTGAGCTCCCAACAGTGTTCGGTTACCGTGATGGCGATGACCGTCGTTTCTGTCAAGATGGTGGCACCGTAAGTCTTCGCTTGGAGCGCGTTGGTGATGACGAGGCGACTATCTTCCGTTTGCGCATCGTAATAAGAAAATCCTTTTTGATAATGTGCCCGCAGTGGTAAAAAGTAATCTGAATTTTTTGCACGTGTTAATGTTTGGTGGTGAGGTAGTTTGTTTTTTTGACTTAAATGATCATATAAAAATAATCCCGCATTTACGATGCAATGTGGTCTTGTGGACGCATCACTCGGTACAATAAATTGCAGCGGTTGTACTAAATGTGGCGCCAAATCCATCAATCGTTGGCGCTCATCTAACGCATGTTTCACCAATGAAAAATCAAATTGTTCGAGATACCTTAACCCGCCGTGGATGAGTTTACTACTGACAGAGGATGTTTTAGAGGCTAAGTCATCTTGTTCACACAACACCACTGATAGACCGCGGAGTGCTGCATCTGCCGCACAGCCACATCCATTGATACCGCCACCAATAATGGCAAGATCAGTGATGTGAGGAATATGAGGAGGTAACATTGTGATTGTCGTGCAATACCATAATTCAAATTAACATGCTTATGATGATCGCCGCAACTCAAGAAATTTCATAATTGACTTTTCGCCCGGAGTAAATTCATTTTTTTCCAGCAGAAAATTTTGCGTCAGAACGCTCAGTAGCACCAGTTACCTCATCAGACTTCACTGTATGCAATGCTTCTTTTATTGTGTGAAATGCTTCTGTTGAACCGGATGATGTTGTAACTAACGTGTTTTGTGCTTGTAACAGATCTGTATCTGGGGCAATATGTTGTTGGTTTCGTAACTCATAACGTAACTGTAGCTCCGGCGTATTTTGGTGGTATGTGAGAGGATATCGCTCATCTCTTTTTATTCCATAACGGTTTGTATAATCCAACGCGGTCTTACCCAATATTTCTTGTGCTAATTGTTCATCATTGTTGAAACGCATAAATCCGGCAGATTGTAATATGTTATTCATTTGCCCAACAGGACGCGTCACAATGTATTCACAACCCATTTTTTTGCCAGCAAATGCGTGCAATGGCATAGCTATTTCTTTGATAGGTTCAATATCCTCCAGGTGGGCTTTGATCAAAAACGAAAGTGACTTAAAAATATATTCGTGTGTTTGTGCTTTTTGATCTGGTGTAGGAACAACGAGCATGCTCATAACAATGTCATCATCAAGTGAAGCACTTGCAACCCATAGAGAACCTTCAGGATACGCTCCAGGATTGCATGATTGTAGTGCGTTTAGTGTAGGATCAAAATAATCATCGATGCGATCGTTCATTCTTTTTAGAAAACCAAGCGTCCGCTCCAAAAGAAGATCATTATCAATAATATCTTTTCCAAAAATGGCTTCAAATGAATGTTTATATCCATATTTTATAATTAAATCACGTGACTTGGTAATGTGATTATCAAATATCCTTATGCGGGCAAAAACGTGACACAAATTTGACAAATCTGACCATAGGTGATATTCCTTTAGAAAATATTTACCCCATTTCTGATAAGACTCTCCCGGCGTAATTGGTTCAATTTCATATTTTAATCGCATAAAAACCTCCATTCTTACCTCAAGCATTCATAGGTTTCGTTGTAAATGACCATCTATTATTGTTTTATTATAGATCATTATGTAGAAAAATTTCGTTCGTTCCGAAAAAACGAATTGCATCATAAAAAATGTTACCCAAACTACTGAGAACTCTGAATGAATATTAAGTGAGCACGATGTTTTTTTTATAGTTATCACTGATTATTATTTACACTGCGGTTGATTTAGTTTAATCTGCGAAACGTAGTACTCATATTATAATTTTCTATGGAGATGTAAATGCAACGTCCACAAGAACAAAGACATATCGATGTACAGCGTGTGTATGAGCTAGCAGGTCGCGCTTCAGTGTTAGATTTTCAAGAGTTATTAAGAAATCGACGTGAAAAAGGGTTCCAACATTTCTATCTAGATTTACTGAAAGAGCCAGAAACACGTAGTCCTGATTATGATCCAACATTGCGTAAAGGCTGGATGTTGAAAGGCGGACTTTTAACGGTGCACGAAGATTGTGATTCTAGTCAGTTGATGGATTTTTTAGAAAGTAAGCTTGGGCATTACCCATGGTTTGAAACACGTAGAGATAAAGCGCTACGTTTACAAAGAGGCGAGCATATTGATCCGCCAACATTACCGAGTGGATTTGAATCGTATACACAAAATTTTAAAACACTTGGACAATATGGTCCGAATACCGCTATTGACGTGATTGCCTTTATTGAAAATGCGAATGGTACGGTCTCTGTACAAGTGATTGTGCGTCCCCATGATAAAAAATATGCGTTTGTAGGCGGAATCATTGAGCAAAAAGAAGCAACACTTGAGCGTTGTTTCATGGAAACCTTAGAAGAATTTTATAGTAATGATTTGTTTGCTAGAAATTCTGGGACAGAGCGTTTAGCTAAAGCGATGCGAGCTGAAGAACTGACTCACGCTTTTGCAGAGACGCTCAGTCAGAAAGAATTTTCTACCGTAAAACCTGTGTTTGATGCAATCATGACTGAAGGCGGTAGAGGTACTGATTTTACACGTCGTTTTGACAATTTATGTAAAAAGTTATTGTCTTATGCGGGTCATCCTATTGATCAGGGAAATGGTAAAGCGCATACGCATCGCCTGGAAGATCTAGAGCATTTATTGGTTCGTTTCAGATGCTTATTATATAAAACAATATGTCCGCAGCAGTATGGTGAATTTGTTGCGTTTCTGCAGGCGCATTTACACGAAATGCCGATTACGACGAATGAGTCTGATCCACGTAATACAAACGAAGGCTTTATGGTCACTGTTCCACATTTTTTGTGTGTTAGCTATCAGGAGATGCTTGCACTGGAGGCGCGATGTGCTATCAAGCCTAAAGGTGGTGATGATGCTGTCTCTACAAAGATTGTGCCGATAGAACAATTGTATAAAGAATCGATGTATGCAGCACATGGTAGAATAGCGTTAGAAGCATTTACAGCGTTGTGTGCGAGCCGAAATGACTTACTTTTGCGCCCACAAATCCAGCAACAATTGCAACAGTTAGAAGCGTATCTGACTGCTCGTGAAGCATCGGCGCTCAGTTTAAACGCAAGTGCGGGTATCGCGCCAATGCAAGTCACACGTGCTGGTAGAATGCAACTGC
>JAHFRX010000048.1:0-6205 GCA_023266075.1 Legionellaceae bacterium
TAAAATGCCAAGTTTCGATGACTTCACAATATAATTTCTGGTCCAGACGCGGATGTGGGATTTGATAAACGTTGAGAAAGCGTTGTTTATTTATTTTGTTGACGATCTCAAGAGGTAGTCGGGTGCGCTCAATTAATACAATATCGTGAGCGGGTCGTTTTTTTTCTCTTAAAACTTGCTCCACGGTGGATAAAGAGGCCAAAATCTTGTTAATATTTTGCACATGATCTGTGGCTAATTCATTCACAATAGACAGTAAGAAAGGGAGTGTGCTGAATTTTCCCCAGACAAACTCCTTAAGCAACCCAAGTTTGTTGTTCGCTTGCAGTGATATTGCCATGAAATGATTTAACTCATTCAGCCATTGCTCAATTTTTTTATGTCGTAAGGGATGGTTTAACCAAAACTCGTGTCGATAAGCGACGATGATTTTAAATTCCTGTACGTTGGAAGATTGTTCAGAAAAAAAGTCTAGATAGTCACTTTGAAAGTATTTTTTTTCAATAAATCGATTTGCTTGTTCTCCAATTTCACACAAATAAGCAGTGCTTTTCTCCCAATGATCATACACGTTTGTACTCATAATGATCTTGCCTCGGAAAATCAGACACTGTTACGAAACATTTTCTCATAAAAATTTAATACGCTCAAGGGTGTTGGACGTGGGTGTTTTGGACGTGTATATCGCGCAGCTTCGTGCTCTGATTAGGTTTTTTTTGGCGTAATTTTAATAATGTTTGGCATGGATGTCGCATAGGCATACGAATAATCCAGCGCTCCTTTTGATTCAGCATGAATTCGATACAATACCTGGCCTTTTTCGACATCACTCCCTAATTTCGCAAAAAATTCAATCCCTGCGGTAGGATTATAGGGTGCTCCAGCCAATTTAGCGACCTTCGCCAGATGTCTATTATCAATCTCAGTCACAACACCACTTTGTTTTGCTAAAATGTGATACGTCAGTGGCGCCGTTAATGGCTCTTTAAATCCACCTTGTGCCTCACAAATCCGCAAGAATTTTTTAAAAGCGGCACCACCTTCTAATAATTGTCTGGCAAGCACCATCCCCTGCCCCTGTGGCGCTTTTTTGCCAAACTCAAGAATGACAGCCGCCAGCACAATCGCTTTATTTTTTAAATCAATCGGTGCTTCTTTATCGTTCCGAAGAACAGCTAAAATATCTTTTGCCTCTAATGCCGGTCCGATGCCACGGCCTAATGGCTGATTCCCATCTGTTTTTAACGTATAGACGTGTAGGCCAAGTGCACTGCCAACAACCGAAAAATAATTTTGCAATTTAAAAAAATCAAGCGCCGAACGAATTTTTGCTGTGGGCCCAACAGGTATATCAATCAGCACATGTGTCGCTCCAATGGCTGCTTTTTTTGAAAGAACGGAAGCGACCATTTGGCCTTCTAGATCAAGATCCAAAACACGTTCTATGCGAATAAGGATATCATCAGCAGGACTTAACCCCAAACGACTACCCCATACCATACACCCACCTTCTTGAGCAACCACCGATTGAATTTGACGGTCACTTAAATTCACTGTCGTCATCGTTTCAATGGTATCCGCTGTACCAGAAGGAGAAGTAATCGCACGGGAAGAGGTTTTAGGAATAATAAGCCCTGCTGCAGCTACAATGGCGACAACAATAGGTGTGGTCCTATTACCAGGGATCCCACCTACGCTGTGCTTATCGACAACCATCGCATGGTCCCAATGTAATTGTTCTCCTGTTTTTATCATCGCTTGCGTGAGATAAATCATTTCTTGAATATTAAGATTATCGTGACCGAACGCTGTGATAAAACTGGATAAATGAATATTAGAATATTTCCCGGCGACAATATCGTAGAGAATGGCATCAAATTCATTTGCCGTTAATGCGTTGCCATATATTTTGGAGCGCACATAACTCAGTGACATGACCGGTGGTGGATGAGACAAACTCACATAATCACCGGTATGAGCATGAAGTCCCTCCCAAGCGCTTTCAGAAAGACCTACCTCACAAGCTTTCAAGATATCAGAATGTACGACATTTAATGTCGCAACAATAGAATGATCATTCAATGTAACAACCACTTGTGTATGCGCATAAAATCCTTCCGATTTACAAATAAAACAATCTGAATGAATAAAAACAATAAATTCATGTAGCGTATCGATGCCTAATTTTACAAGCTTCAGTCGATTGAGTTCATTCGTCATTGTCATCTGCCCCCTCTCCCAAAGCCATCAAACAGTGATAACTCATGCATCATTGTTCTTATCAAAAACTCACGTTAGCATTTCCTCATCTAAATAACGCGGTACCATACACTCCCAATGAAATTTTTCTTCTATTTTTAATTTGAGTGCCTGCGCCGATTCTTTTTCACCGTGCGTAATAAAAACTTTTCTTGGCGTACTTTTTTCTTTAGCAAGCCACATTAACATTTCTGAATAATCAGCATGCGCTGATACGTTATTCATTTGAATAACCTCCGCACGAATAGGAACCATTTGCCCAAACATTTTTACCTCTTTTTCACCACGAACCATCCTATCACCACGCGTGCCACTCGCTTGAAACCCACTAAATAAAATTGTATTTCTATGGTCGGGTGCAAAATTTCGGATATGGTGAACGACACGCCCACCTGTTGCCATGCCACTGGCTGATATCAAAATCATCGGCATTTTTTGTTGGAAAAATGCTTTTGATTCATCTACGTCATGTACATATTGAGCAATACCACAGACATCTTTGCATTGTTCCTTATTCAAGCGATTTTCACCAGAATGTTTCGAAAAAATATGCGTCGCATCCGTAGCCATCGGGCTATCGACAAAAACAGGGATGTTTGGAATTGCGTTTTTTACTTTTAACTGTTGGATATAATATAATAAAGATTGCGCGCGACCGACGGCAAATGCTGGGATCAAAATAATCCCCCCTCGCTTAGCTGTGCGGTTAATGATTTCTCCCAATTGTTTTTCTGGATCAATCGTCTCGTGTAAACGAGCACCATATGTTGATTCAATCACTAAATAATCGGCGTCTGGTGGAGATTCCGGTGGCTTCATAATGGGATCATTGGGGCGGCCGAGATCACCCGAAAAAAGCACAGAAACATCGTCATGCGCTACTCTAATTGATGCAGCCCCTAAAATATGCCCGGCATAATGAAAGCTCGCATAAAGATCTTCATGAATTTTGAATCGTTTATCAAAATCAATGGCCTCAAAATAACCAAGCGCAACTTTTGCATCCGCTTTTGTATACAGTGGTTTGGCAGGATGATGTTTAGAATATCCCTTCAAATTCGCATAATAAGCCTCTTCTTCTTGAAGATGCCCACTATCGGGTAATAATATTTTACACAAATCTTTTGTAGCTTCAGTACAAAAAATCTTGCCACGGAATCCTTGTTTTACCAGCAAAGGGATATAACCACTATGATCAATATGAGCGTGCGTCAACAATACGCCATCAATCGCTGCCGGATGAATGGGTAAGTGGGCCCAATTACGTAGCCTAAGTTCTTTATAACCTTGAAAAATACCGCAATCGACAAGCACTTTCGATTGCTTCGTTTGTATTAAATATTTCGAGCCAGTCACAGTTTCTGTGGCCCCTAAAAATTGAAGCTTCATGTGTCACCCAAAATGAACCTAGTAGCAGTCATTGTAATCCTATTTAAAGGTTTTTTGTAATACTGAACTTTGAACAACACCACGCAAAGAAAGAAGGATTGTCCATTACAACTCCATGCTCACAAGTTAACAACATTTTTAATGTATTCTTGATATACTCTAACTTTACCCGCTCAGAATAAATATGCATACTCAAAAACAGCATCATCATGAAAAAAAACAACTGAACATTATCCTCATGATGGTCTTTATGAGTTTTTTGGGAGCATCTATTGCCTATCCTATTCTTCCACCGTTATTTTTACATCCAACATCACACGCGCTTATCTCTACATCATGGAATGAAACAACACGATTATTGTTGTTAGGATTGACACTCGCATGCTTTCCATTTGGACAATTTATCGGCTCTCCCATTCTCGGTCGAAACTCTGATAAATACGGTCGAAAAAAAATGCTGTTGATCAGTTTAATAGGATGCATTATTGGATACACGCTCATTATCATCGCATTTCAAACTGATTGCTTATGGTTACTGCTGATCGGCCAATTTGTAACTGGATTTATGGAAGGCACATATACGATTGTAAAAGCTTTTGCGGCAGAATTTAAAACCATTAACAAATACATGAGTTTCGGCCGCATCAATAGCATTGGTTCTTTAGGATACATTGCAGGCCCTCTATTAGGTGGATTTCTCTCTGACTCACAGATTTGTGCCTGGTTCTCTTATGTCATTCCTTTTATATTCGCTTTATTCGCAATGGTCATCATACTCATCCTTGTGTATTGGAAATTGCCACTTCATACCGCTTTTAATTGCATCAAAAAAGAATCTTTATGGCAACAATTAAACATCATTAAACAATTTAAAGCCTTATTTTCTCATTATCCGCACCTCAAGCACCTCTTGATTGTCAGTACTTTGTTTACTTTATCTATTGATATTTTTTATGAATTTAGCCCCGTATATTTAACAGGAAAATGGGGCATGACTTCCGCGATGATTGCTATTTACAATGTAGCACTTTCCATGGCGCTTTCATTGGGCTCAGTGTGGATTCCCAGCTCGCTTTCAAAGCATTTTTCTCATCATAAAATCATCACTTTCGCGATGCTTGCTACAGCATTAATTCTGAGCTGTATGATTATTTTTCAACATCCTTTGCCGATGCTACTCTTTTTCGCACTGATGGGATTTAGTATCACCACAGTAATCACAACGATGAGCATTCATCTTTCGAATATGGCACACCCTGATATTCAAGGAGAGGCCCTAGGCATACAGCAAAGTCTGCGAACCTTAGGTGATGCCATCATTTGTCTTTTTGGTGGATTAATCGCGATAATTTCGATTCTATTTCCTATCGTCTTAAGTTGTTTAATCGCATTTTTAGCCACTCTTTTATCACTATTCTACCTGGACAAAAAATGAGCACTATTTCCGCTACCATCATGGCCTATTTTGTGTCATCTGCAGTAAGAAAACAGTTGCAGCACCACCAAATATATGTAAATCTGTTTCCTGTTTACATGTAAAGGAATAGATGAGACAAATGATTAAAACAACTTCACCGTCCATTAAACTGATAGGCTTGCTTATCGCTTGTATCACCAGTCAAACTTATGCGAATAATTGCTACGTATTACCTTATCAGCCCTGGCGTTTTATTTTCTCGTTTGGCGGTGGAGGCGTTGTTACTTCAAACATCGGCGCATTAGCCAATTTCCCCATCACCAACCCAACCACAAGTGAATACTACAACTACACGGATACCGCGTCTTCTGATACAAAAGCCTTTCTTGATTTGTATTTTGCAGGAGAATTTGAGATACAAACAGGATTGTTACTCCAACTTGGTATCGGATACACACAACCCAATTCATTTACAGCAAAAGGCGATTTCACACAAGGAACTGATACAGCATCACAAAATACGTATACCTATTCGTATAAGGTCCTTGCAAAGCAACTGTTAGCAGAGGCAAAACTTATCATTTTTGGTAATAGTGAACAAAAATTCCATCCCTACCTTATGGTAGGAGCAGGCATCTCACGTAATCATGCGTATAGTTATTTAACCAATGTTCCAGCAACACTTACATTTACTCGAACATATGCCTCTAAAACATCTGATGCACTCAGTTTTGTCGGGGGTGGTGGCGTAGAGTTTGATATCCACGAGCAAGTGCGTCTCGGTTTTGGTTATCGCTACGCGGGGCTTGGCAAAGTGACACTCGGTGATTCAAGTATCGATGGTACGCCCGTCTCTGGCACTTTATATCAATCTAATTTAAATATGAATGAATTTTTAATTCAATTAACGTTTCGCTTCTAAAAGGAATATTGCATGAAGTTGCATATGTTGTCTCGATATTTTTGGATGATGCTATCCGCAATTTTAATTTCTAACGCAGCAAATGCGCTACCTTTCTCTATCACACCTGCGAGTAATACACCATTCCCGACAACGATGGTTTCTGGCACGACAGTGTTTGCAACATATACCGTTCAGAATCGTACAAACACAGCACGGCAAAATAACTATATCAAATA
>JAHFRX010000048.1:6215-10024 GCA_023266075.1 Legionellaceae bacterium
CTTACCACCCAACGTCACTGCTCTTCAAAATGGATGCGGCAGCACATTTAGTCTCGCCGCTTATGGTCAAGCGGGTGACTCGTGCAATCTAAACCTTGTGATCACGGGAGCCGTGGTTGGAGATGATCCGACGATTCACAATCATTTATTTATTTGTTTCCCTGGTGGAATTACCTGTGCAGGGACAGCGTTTCCATTAAATGTCAGCGTGCTTTCAAATATTGGCGTCTCAGGTATTAATGCTCTCGCACATCTTGATACAATCATCTTTGCAGGAGGCCTCAATAGCAGTAGTAAGGGCAATTTGTGGGGGTTTTTAAGCAATACATGGTCCTCTATTTTCAGTGGCGCTACATCATCACCTGTTGAAGCTATCGTTACATCAGCAGACAATCTTATATATTTTGGCGGTCAAGTCTATAACGCTGGACAATTCTATAGTGCATGGGTTTATCAATATGATGCGAGTGAAAAAATAACAATAGAAACAGGCTTTATGTCTTCTACGAGTGCGACTAAACTCAATTCACTTGTCATGAATGCTTCGACAGTTTATGCCGCTGGAATTGATAGCACAGGTGCACAAGGCCAAGCATGGCGCTATGATAGTGGCGTTTGGGCAAGCCTTGCTATCTCTGACACAACCATCACAGAAGTGCGTGCACTGACATACTCTCCAGTTCAAGCTTTCTTATTTGACGCTGTTGTAAATAATGGCGCTGCAACAACCTCTAAAAATCCATATGCACAAGTACAATATTACAACGGGACCACGTGGACAGACACAGGATTACCCACCTCAGACGCGGGACTCTATCTTGTCACTCTAAACACACTGGCAGTGGACAATGTCGGCGTGGTCTATGCCGGTGAGATAGACTCCAATCAACAGGCTGCCGTATGGAAATATGCAGGCAGCACATGGACGGCGTTGGCAGCACCGTCGGCACTCACCCAGAGTCAAATTTATTCACTGGCTTTTAATAGTAATGATATTTTATTTGCTGGTGGTTTTGATGGTAATATTGGACAAGTTTGGTATTACAATACCGGGAGTAACACATGGACAAATATGAATCTCGCGGGTAGTACACTTGTGCAAACAATTACCATCGATTCAAATGATTTACTCTATGCCGGTGGACTGGCACAAAATAATCTATCAGGGATTTGGTCGATGAGCGCAGATGTCTCATAAAAGCATATACTGAATAAAATTTGATGTTTAGGCGTATTTTTTGGTACTATTGTTCTGATTAGCCAAAGGAAATCTATGCATAAACTGCTTTTAGTCCCACTACTATTCCTCGTCCAGGGCCTCTATGCCATGGCGCCAAAAATGAACTTTGAACAATCTGTTGAACACGCGGTTCAACGTTACGGCGTCCCTTCAGAACCCACAATCTCTTCTTATTTTAAAAAAGCACGCCTCGCTTACCCGCCGAAAAAAATTGCGTTATTAGCATTCAAAAAAGAGCGTCAACTACAACTCTGGGCAAAAGATGAAATTCAATCATGGCATTATGTGCATACCTATACACTCACCGCAACAAGTGGTCGTTTGGGACCAAAGTTAAAAGAGCATGACCGTCAAATTCCAGAAGGTGTTTATCGGTTAACCTCTCTCAACCCTTATAGCATGTGGCACTTATCTATGATGATCAACTATCCAAATGATTTCGATCGCCAACAAGCCAGCAAAGAGGGACGAAACAAACTGGGGGGAAATATTTTTATTCATGGAAAATCTTCTTCGATGGGTTGTCTTGCCATCGGCGACGACGCTATCAATCAACTTTTTCTTTTAGCACATCGTGTGGGCTTGGGTAATATCCAATTAATTATTGCTCCGAATGATTTGCGAAAAGAAAAACCTGCTACAAATACATTCGCACAACCACGATGGCTACCTGAACTTTACCAAAATATTCAACAAGCGCTAAAACCTTTTTCTGTATCTCGTTATAGTTAGGAACGCGACCATAATAACTTCCTATTCGTCTGATGAAACCATAAAAATACCGGGTGCGTTTCTCAAATACTCATGATAATCCATGCCATAACCAAAAACATAATGATTATCAACATGTAATCCAGTAAAGTCTGCTACTTGAAGTCCATCATCAGCCCTGCGATTCGCTTTATCTACAAGAACCGCCGTTTTCACACACAGTGCACCCATCGCTTTAATTTCTTCAACAACGGCAGCAAGCGTCACACCTTCATCAAGAATATCATCCACAATTAAAACCGTGCGACCTTCTAATATGACAGTGGGCTTTACTTTCCACATTAATCGCCCACCGGACAAATTTCCAGCATAGCGTGTCGCATGGAGATAATCCACCTCCAGGGGAAAATCAAGGCGTGGTAATAAATTACCCAACGGCACGAGCCCTCCAACCATCACGCACAGCAGCACAGGATTTGTATCCCGCAACTCCTCGCTGATACTCGCGGCCATTTTATCTAAAGCAGCTTCAACTTCTGCTGTAGAGTACAACTGTGTAGCTTCTTCATACACGTGTTGAATTTGATTAGGGATATCCATGATGACTTCCGAGATAAAGGCTTTTGAGTCTAACAAATTTTATGGTAGTTGCCTAGGAGAAACGTGGTCTAGACCACGTTTCTAACTACTCGTAACTCTTAATACCTCGGTCAGTGACGTATGCCCCAGTAACACACGTTTAAAACCATCTTCACGAATCGATGGAATATCAGAGCGAATATTAACTTCTATCGAGGGCAGGCTCTCGTTTCGATGTATCATCCCTCTTAACGCTTCATCCACTGGAATCAATTCATAAATACCGGTTCTACCACGATACCCGGTATGATGACACTTTTCACATCCTAGCGACTCAAAGACATTGCTCACATCATCTTCGAGTGAGAGCCCCATCAAAACACGCTCTTCATCAGTCAAAATATAAGGTGTTTTGCAATCATCACATAATCGACGCACTAAACGTTGTGCAATTAAACCGACAAGACTTGAAGATAAAAGAAATGACTCAACCCCCATATCACGAAGTCTCGTGATAGCACCTAAGGCACTATTCGTATGTAAGGTTGATAAAACAAGATGCCCAGTTAAGCTCGCTTGCACCGAAATTTCAGCCGTTTCTAAATCACGTATTTCTCCAATCATCACGACATCAGGATCTTGACGTAAAATCGCCCTGAGTCCTTTGGAAAAAGTCATTTGTACTTTATTATTTACTTGTGTTTGACCAATTCCCGGCAAATCATATTCTATTGGATCTTCGATCGTTAAAATATTTCTTGATATTTGATTCAACTCCGTCAGCATGGCATACAATGATGTTGTTTTACCCGACCCCGTCGGCCCTGTCACTAAAATAATACCATGAGGCTCAGCAATCATTTTTCGAATGATGTTCAATGCTCTATCAGGCATTCCCAGCAAACTTAAGTCGAGTTGTGCTGCGTGTTTATCTAAAATTCTTAATACAATACGTTCACCATGGTTAGAAGGAAGCGTAGATACACGTACGTCAATGGCATGTCCGCCAATCTTCAAAGCGATTCGACCGTCTTGAGGAATACGTTTTTCAGCAATATCCAATTTCGCCATGACTTTCACACGAGAAATCACTAAGGGCGCAATGCCTCGTTGAATTTCTAAAACTTCTTGTAAAACGCCATCAACACGATTACGAACCAATACTCTTTTTTCATACGTTTCAATATGAATATCAGATGCTTTTTGTTTGATCGCTTGCGTGAAAAGCGCATTCAATAAACGAATAATAGGAGCGTCATCTTGCGTGTCCAGCAAATCT
>JAHFRX010000189.1 GCA_023266075.1 Legionellaceae bacterium
GCCAAAATTTTCAGACATTTTCATGAGCGAGGGACAGGCGCCAATGGCACTAACCTAATGAAAAATAATTTATAAACAGTAAGTTAATGAAAAGTGCTTCCGATTAGTGTATGTTTGTTTGTAAATATTCGGCTATCCACGTTATTGACAATCCTTCTAGTTTTAGTTTAGGCATCTTAAGAAAATAAAGCGGGACACGAGAGAAGTATTGTTGTATAACGGGGTAATGAACAATTCTCCATTACAACAGTCAGGATTAGACACAAGCCTCTGCAGCCCCACGGAGGAATGCTTGCCGTTTGAAAAAACGCTAATCAAGCTCACGCAACAAGATTATGTCGAACTCAAATGGAACGCCAGTTATTGGAAGACTCAGCATGCGCGGGCTTTTGCACGAGGAAGCATGCTTAAGGAGCAACTCAAACAAAAAGACGCCGTCATTAGTAATCTTAAGTATCGCCTAAAGCTTACAGAAAGCGATAAACTATCTACTGTTAGTTTACAGGCGCAGTATGATGAAGCCATAACAAAAATAGAAGCACTCAAGGAAGGACTGAAGCATAAAGAAGCCGTTATTTGTGATCTTAAACAACGTCTGTATGGTAAAAAAACTGAAAAAGGCGCATCGAAACCCGATCTTAATTCTGCACATTCATTAAACAAGCCAAAGCGGCCTCGCGGACAACAAAAAGGTAGTACCGGTCATGGTCGTGCTCCTCTCCCAAATCTTCCTGTCGTCGATGAAATAATCCCATTGAGTGAAACGGCTTGTGGGGTATGTGGGTTAAAATACTCATCATTATCTGAAGAAACATCTGATGTCATTGAAATTGAGGTTACCGCTCATACGCGCCGGATTAAACGTCAAAAATGTGTTAAGAACTGCACGTGTAGTCCTGGAGCAAAAATTATTACCGCACCAGCACCACCAAAATTGTTAGCGAGAAATCCTTACGGAAACTCTATTTGGGAAGAACTCTTACTTCGGAAATTTTCACAAGGCTTGCCGATTAATCGTACCTTGCAGGATTTTAAAAACTTAGGCGTGACCATTCCTCCAGGAAGTATCGCTGGTGGTTTTCAAAAAATAAAACCGTTATTTGAACCGGTATACAACGCATTGCATCAGCAACAAATGACTGAAAACAGATTCCATAACGATGAAACCCGCTGGGAAGTTTACCAACAAATTGAAGGTAAGATAGGACATCGCTGGTATTTGTGGCTGACATACTCAAAGTCTGTCGTATATTATCGGATTGATCCCACACGCAGCGCTGATGTACCCCTTAATCATTTCGCTGATCTGGTTTCAAAACTCGTCATTATTATCTGTGATCGGTACAGTGCCTATAAAAAATTGGCTAGGCTCAATTTAGCGATTATCCTTGCATTTTGCTGGGCGCACGTTAGGCGAGATTTTCTAGATTTTGCGCGTTCTCATCCTGACTTGAAGGACTGGGGATTGGATTGGGCGGATGAGATCAGTACACTTTTTCATTTGAATAATCAGCGTGTTGCCTTATGGGATAAAAGCGTGACATTAGCTTCGCAATCACTGATGTTTCAGGAGGCACATCAGGTGTTAGGTAGCGCTTTAGTCGCTATGAGAATGCGTTGCAATGCAGTCCTTCTTGACGATAAAATGGCTCAAGAGCACCATGAAAATGGCATGCTGACTGCGGCACAACGTAAAATATTGGTGAGTCTGCAAGATCACTGGAAAGGCCTAATGGTTTTTTATGAATACCCTGAAGTTAAGATGGATAACAACCCTGCAGAGCGATTGATAAGAAATCCTGTGGTGGGACGTAAGGGTTATTATGGCTCTGGTAGTATTTGGAGCGCTGAATTGGCCGCCATGATGTTTTCTATTTTTCAAACCCTGTTATTGTGGAATTTAAACCCGCGGACATGGCTCAAATGCTATTTTGAGGCTTGCGCTCAAAATAGCGGAAGACCACCTGAAGATTTAAGTGAATTTTTGCCATGGTCTATGAATGAAACACGACGACAACAATTATCGAAACAACCGAGCAATGATACCTCATGAAACGTTACTGCGGACGCATTTTCAGTACAGAAGAATTAGCACAAATCATCAAATGGATTGAGCAAAACCCATCAAAACATCGTCTCGAACTGTCGCGAGATGTCTGTCGGATGCTATCGTGGTACAAAGCTGATGGTGGCTTAAAAGAGATGTCTTGTCGGGTGGCGATGCTACGCATGCAAGAGGATGGTCTTATTCAATTACCTCCTCCACGCACCGCGCATCGACCCGCAAAAAAAGCAGTGGTAACCCATGACACCGATCCTCAACCACTTATTCAAGCACCGGTACATCTGCTGGGTGAGTTGAAGCTCAATCTTGTTACAGCAAAAAATTCACGCTTATGGAACGAGTATATCCACCGCTATCACTATCTCGGTTACACCCCACTACCCGGTGCTCAATTACGTTATTTTGTTATCCTAGGCGAAGAGATCCTTGCTTTATTAGGGTTTGGAGCTTCTGCTTGGCAAGCAGCCCCTCGTGATAATTTTATTGGGTGGGAGCATGAGCAACGGATCAAGGGACTGCCACTGATAGTCAATAATGCACGGTTTTTAATTTTACCTTGGGTGCAATCAAAAAATCTAGCTTCAAAAATTCTCTCTATGATAGCTCGCCAACTTCCTATCGATTGGTGTGAACGATATAACATCCAGCCTGTGCTTATGGAAACATTTGTTGAGACAGGGCGCTTTGCGGGTACGTGTTATCGAGCTGCCAATTGGCTTCATGTTGGGCAAACAAAAGGGCGCGGAAAACTCGGACCCAGCGGTATTCAAAGTGTGCCAGTTAAAGAAATCTTTTTATACCCTTTGACTAAAAATTTTAGAGCAGCATTAAAAGGTTAATTTTGTCAATAACGTGGATAGCCGAATATTTACCGATCATCAACCTCTTTCTTCGCCGACACCATCAAATCAGCGCGACTTAAGCCCATTGCAATGGCCAGTGCACCAGCAACATAGATTGAAGAGTAAGTTCCCACGACAATCCCAATGATT
>JAHFRX010000049.1 GCA_023266075.1 Legionellaceae bacterium
AATAGAGTCATGTGTTTTAGGTTTAAATGAACATAGCTTTGTGAGTTTAGCGAGTTTGCAGCGTGAAGGGCGACGTTTATTTCATAGTTTATCGATTTTCGAAAATCAACCAGTGAGGCCGCCTGCAGAAAATATTAGGACTGAAGCGACGATCGAAAAATTAGATTATTCACTTGCATTTTTGATGCAGGAAAAAACAGAGAGCATTCAATTTACATTATCTTACGATGGCCTTTATTTAAGTGAAACGAAGGCCGCGCAATTACTGGCGCAACTCAACTTAATATTTGAGCAAGCTCCTGGACTACGCCATCAAGCCCATAGCGCACTGACGCTACTGACACCTCAGGAATATCAGCAAGTTGTTTATGATTGGAACGCGACAACATGTGATTATCCAAGAGATAAGACATTGCACCAATTGTTTGAAGAGCAAGCATTACGCACCCCTCATCATGTTGCAGTGATATATGAAAGTGAAACACTAACGTATCAGGCGTTGAATGAAGCGTCAAATCAACTGGCGCACTATCTTCAGAAGCAGTATGCTGGCGAACTTAAAGCAGATACTGTAATTGGCTTGTGTGTTGAGCGCTCCTTAGAGATGTTGATCGGGATTTTGGGGACATGGAAAGCCGGTGGTGCTTATGTGCCGATTGATCCATATTATCCATCATCACGTATTCAGTTTATGCTTGAAGATACAAGTGCTGCATTGGTATTAACGCAATCGCATTTGATGCTTACAAGTACGATTCAACGCATTGATTTAGATAAAAAGCCTTATCTTGATGAGATAAAAACCAATCCTTCTCATCTGAGTCAAGCGACAGATTTAGCATATGTGATTTATACCTCTGGCACGACAGGGCAGCCTAAAGGTGTGATGGTTGAACATCGCGGACTTGTCAATCGATTAGATTGGATGCAGCGTACTTATCCACTCAATCATACTGATGTTGTATTACATAAAACCCCTTATAGTTTTGACGTCTCCGTTTGGGAGTTATTGTGGGCGAATCAGCAAGGTGCGGTGTTAGTCATTGCAAAGCCTGAGGGGCATCGGGACGCATTATATTTAAAAGCGTTGATTGCTCAACAAAAAATTACCGTCATCCATTTTGTTCCCAGCATGCTCGCGGCATTTACGGATGCATTAGCCGGACAAAATGTTTCTTCCACATTGCGCTACGTCTTTTGTAGTGGAGAGGCATTAAGCTTGCATCAAGTGCATGCTTTTTATGCGCTGTGTGAGCATCGGCTAGAGATTCATAATTTATATGGACCGACAGAGGCCTCTATTGAAGTGACCTCTTTTTCTTGTACAGAAGAGGTCAGTCAAATACTGATTGGGAAATGGATTCAAAATGTACATGGTTACGTTTTAGATCCGTATCAAAATCCTGTACCTGTCGGTGTGGTAGGTGAATTATATATTGGTGGAGCAGGGATCGCACGTGGGTATTTAAATCAGCCAGCGCTGACTTTGGCGCGTTTTGTTGAGAACCCGTTTGCAACAGCGTTGGATAAATCTCTGGGTTATACGCGATTATATAAGACAGGTGATTTAGTGAAATGGCAGGCTTTCGGGGAGTTGGAATACGTCGGTCGTAATGATTTTCAAGTGAAGATCCGTGGGTTTCGAGTAGAGCTGTGTGAAATAGAGCAGGTATTACTAACCCATCCGTCGATCAGCCAATGTGTTATTGTATCGTATGTTCGAGAAGATGGGCGTTATTATCTCGTCGGGTATTGTGTCAGCTCAAAAAAAGTGACAGATGCTGAATTACGTTCTTATTTGAGTGAGCGTTTGCCTGAATATATGTTACCGAGCGTATTGATGTTTGTTGAGCGTATGCCGTTAACAAGCAATGGGAAATTAGACCGCGAAGCGTTGCCGCGGCCTGATGTTCAAAGCGCTGAGGAGCGCGTGCATCCGCGTACGTCTCTAGAGCAACAAATCAGTGAGATTTGGTCGTCTGTTTTAAATGTAGAAGCGTTAAGTGTGACCGATGATTTTTTTAGATTGGGTGGTGATTCGATACAAAGTATTCAAGTATCAGCACGTCTCAATAAGTTGGGTGTTCATTGCACAGTTCGAGATATTTTCACTTATCGAAGTATTGAGCGATTAGCCGAAGCATTAGGTGATGCATCACCGATATTGCTTGAGGAGAAACATGCGTCAGCTCAATCATCCAGTAATTTTTCAAGTGTGATATTAAGTCAGGCATTATTGGACAGTTTAGAAAAAACGCACTTGTCTATCGAGGCCATCTATCCTGCGAGTAGTTTGCAAGAGGGTTTTATTTATCATGCGTTGAGTCAGCCAGAGGATGATGCATATTGTGTTCAGCTGCGGATAGATTATGACATGGCGTTGGATGTTAATTTTTACACAGAGGCATGGCGTTTGGTTATAGCGCATTATCCTATCCTTAGGACCTCTTTTAACTGGTCAGAAATACCGATTCAAATTATTCACCAACGAGGTGATGTAACCGTTCATTATCATGATATTCGGGAGACTTCTGAGCAAACACAAGCAATATTAGCACTTCAACAGGCAGATAGGCGTGTTCATTTTGATTTACAAAAGCCGACGCTGTTGCGTCTACATGTGATTCGTCGAGAAGAGGACGCCTATACCGTATTACAAACGATGCATCATAGTATTCTGGATGGATGGAGTCGACCGGTCCTTTTGCGTCAAGTCGATACGTATTATCAGTTGTTAAGACAAGAAAAATCGATCACTGTGATACCCGACAGTGCTTATCTTCGAGCTCAAGCGTATATGATTGCTCATAAAGAGGCGACCGAACGTTATTGGAAAAAGACGCTAACAGGCGTCGGGTACGCAAATGATCTCAGTGCTTTATTCAGTACACCGGTATATCTAGAAGATGTGCGTGTAGTAGAAGAGCCTATGCAGCAAAGTGTCCATATTGAAGGTGCGCAGTATCACGCGATAAAGGCATTTTGCGCTGAAAAAGGTATTACGCTCAACACGTTGAGTCAATTTGTTTGGCATAAATTAATTCAAGTTTACACTCAAGATCATCAAACGATTGTAGGAACAACGGTATCCGGTCGTGCTTTACCGATTTCTGGAATAGAAGAAAGTGTGGGTCTTTATATTAATACGTTGCCATTGGTGGTGAACTGGGATGTTTCCACAAGTATTTTGGAACAATTGCATGAGATAGAATCGCAAATTTTAGGTTTAAATGAACATAGTTTTGTGAGTTTGGCGAGTTTGCAGCACGCGGGGAGACGTTTATTTCATAGCTTATTTGTGTTTGAAAATTATCCAGTTTCCGCTTTGAAAAATGGACAAATTCAAGTGCGTGAGTCGTTTGAAAAAGTCGACTATCCTTTAAGTTTGTTATTGCATGAGCATGAAGAAACGCTACATATTACGCTATCTTATGATGGGACATATTTGACGCAAGAAAAAGCCGCGCAGTTATTAGCACAGTTAAGTTTTGTTTTTAATCAAGTCACTGGGCAATATCATGAGCCGCACCATGTATTGAGTGTGTTGCTGCCGGATGAGGTTCAGCAAATCATTTACGATTGGAATGCAACAACACGTGATTATCCCCAAAATAAAACATTGCATCAATTATTTGAAGAGCAAGCTTTACGCACACCCGATCATGTTGCAGTCGTTTATGCGGGCAACACACTGACATATCAGATGTTAAATGAGGCTGCAAATCAATTGGCACATTATCTTCATCAACAGTATGGCGGTTCACTTCAAGCCGATACACTCATTGCAATATGTGTTGAGCGCTCATTAGACATGTTGATAGGCATATTGGGGATATTAAAAGCGGGGGCTGCTTATGTGCCGATTGATCCCAACTATCCTTTATCGCGTATTCGGTTTGTGCTTGAAGATACAGGCACAAAATTATTGTTAACACAGTCATATTTATATGTTGATGTTGATATTGCACGTATCGATTTAGATGTGCTCCCTTATGCGAATGCCTCTAAGTCAACACGGTCGAGTATGAGTCAATCGACGGATTTAGCATATGTGATTTATACCTCTGGCACAACAGGGCAACCTAAAGGTGTGATGATTGAGCATCGGAGTGTGTGTAATTTATTAACTCACTTGCCTCATGTGTTTCATTTGACGGATAAAACGTGTGCATTACAATTTGCTTCAATTGCTTTTGATGTTCATATTGTAGAGATATTCAATGCACTCACCATCGGTGCTCGATGTATTATTGTGCCTGATGCGACACAAAAAGATATGCAATCTTTGTCTTTTTATTTAACACATTATCAGATTAGCTACGCTTGTATCCCGCCAGCACTATTATCTCAGTTTGATCATACGTTGTTTCCTTTGTTGCGTACGCTAGTTGTGGGTGGTGAAGTGCTTAAACCGTCAGTTATGGCGCAATGGAGTCATCATCGTTATTTAATTAATGCATATGGCCCCACTGAAAATACGGTTGGTGCAATTACGCATGCTTACAGGGCAGGTGATTTAAATACAACGATTGGCCGCGCGCTACCGAATGTTAAGGTTTATGTTTTAGATGCTCGTCAAGAACCCGTACCGATAGGTGTGGTGGGCGAGCTATATATTGGTGGTGCAGGGCTTTCTCGTGGATATTTGAATCAGCCAGAACTGACAGCTGAGCGTTTTATCAGCAATCCCTTTGCGACAGAAGAAGACCAGGTAGCGGGTTATACACGCTTGTATAGGACCGGGGATTTGGTGAGATGGGAGGCAGATGGCGCGTTAGAGTATATTGGTCGGAATGATGACCAAGTGAAAATACGTGGGTATCGAATAGAGCTTGGTGAGATAGAGCAAGTTTTATCAAGTCATCCGAATGTGGCGCGATGTGAGGTGTTATCGTATACGCGAGAAGATGGTCATGCGTATTTAGTGTCTTATTGTGTGAGTTCCAGCGAGATAACGGACGATGAGCTTCGTTCTTATTTAAGTACGCGATTACCTGAATATATGTTACCGAGTGTCTTCATGTTTTTAGATGATTTTCCTCTGACATCGAATGGGAAGCTAGACCGCAGTGCGTTACCTTTTCCTGAGGTTCAGCGTGTTGAGGAATGCGTATTACCGCGAACATTTTTAGAGTCGCAGTTGAGTGAAGTATGGTCATCTGTATTAGGTGTGCAAACGTTAAGTGTGAGGGATGATTTTTTTAGACTGGGGGGGGACTCGATACAAAGTATCCAAGTCGTAGCACGATTAAAAAAGCTTGGCATCCGTTGTACAGTGCGTGATATTTTCACCCATCGGAGTATTGAGCGCTTGGCTCAAATGTTGGGTGAATCGCCACATTTATTGGATGAAGAGGAGGCGGTGTTACTCTCTTCATCCAGTGATATTTCAACGAAGGCATTAAGTCATGAGTTACGGATAAGTTTGCAAAAAAAGTATACAGCGATAGAGGCCATTTATCCTGCAAGTAGTTTACAAGAAGGTTTCATCTATCACGCGCTAAGCCAGCCTCTGGATGATGCGTATTGTGTCCAGTTGCAGCTCGAGTATGAGGTAGGGTTGGATGTGGAGCATTATATCAATGCGTGGCGCTTAGCGATGATGCGCTATCCTATCTTGCGAACATCGTTTGATTGGTCAGAGGTTCCGGTACAAATCATTCATCAAACGGGTGATTTGATGGTTCACACGCATGACCTTCGAAAAAGTGCGGACCAAGCGCAAGCAATATTAGCATTGCGACAAGCCGATCGAACGGTTCGTTTTGATTTACAAAAACCGACATTGTTGCGACTGCATGTGATTCGTCGAGGAGAAGATGCGTATACCGTCTTACAAAGTAATCATCACAGTATATTGGATGGTTGGAGTAACCCGATATTACTTCAGTGTGTACATACATATTATGAAGCGTTGCAGGCGGGAGAGGCCCCCGTTGTTTCTGTTGATACAGCATACCCTCAAGCACAATCGTATATGATGATGCATCGTTCGACAGTAGAGTCGTACTGGGAGTCTTATTTACACTCGGTGATGGATGCGAATGATTTGAGCGTTTTATTGAGCACGTCAGCACATCTGGAAAATGTGCGTGTTGTAGAGGAGCCACAGCAGCACAATGTTCGTATCGAAGGCTCTTTGTATCAGGCGTTAAAATCATTCTGTGCAAAAGAAGGCATCACACTCAATACGTTAAGCCAGTTTGCTTGGCATAAGTTAATCCAAGTTTACACACAGGATGAGCAAACAATTGTGGGCACAACAGTCTCAGGTCGTGCTTTGCCAATTTCTGGGATAGAGGAAAGTGTTGGTCTTTATATCAATACATTGCCATTGGTGGTGAACTGGAATGTATCGACGAGTATTTTGGAGCAATTGCGTGAGATAGAGTCACATGTTTTAGATTTAAATGAGCATAGCTTTGTGAATTTAGCGCCTTTGCAGCGTGAGGGTAAACGCTTATTCCATAGTTTGTTTATTTTCGAAAATCATCCGGTGACATCATCAGCAAAAGACATGAAAGTCAGGGAGACGATTGAAAAGCTAGATTACCCTTTTGTGCTATCGATGCATGAGATGAAAGACAGTTTCCTTATCACGCTTGCCTGTGATGGGAAGTATTTGACGGAGACAAAAGCACATCAGTTACTCGCACAGTTGAGTTTGATATTTGAGCAAATACCGCATCGATACCATCAGGCTCATGACACACTAACGTTACTGACACCTCAGGAATATCAACAGATTATTTATGACTGGAACGTCACAACACGCGACTACCCAAAAGATAAGACATTGCATCAATTGTTCGAAGCGCAAGCGTTACGCACACCGCATCATGTTGCAGTGGTATATGAAGGTGAGGCACTGACTTATCAGGTGTTGAATGAGGTATCAAATCAATTGGCACATTATCTTCAGAAACAGTGCAAAGGGATGCTTAAAGCGGACACACTGATTGGTTTGTGCGTTGACCGTTCATTAGAGATGATGGTTGGAATTTTAGGGATATTGAAAGCAGGAGGCGCTTATGTGCCGATTGATCCGAATTATCCATCATCGCGTATTGAGTTTATGCTTCAAGATACGAGTGCAATGCTGTTATTAACGCAGTCGCATCTTTGCTTTGATATTGATATTGTACGCGTTGATCTAGACTTAGACCCTTACGTACATGAATCTAAATCACCGCTGACCAGCATGAGTCGGTCGACTGATTTAGCGTATGTGATTTACACCTCAGGCACGACGGGATTGCCTAAAGGAGTGATGGTCACACATACCAGTTTGATAAATGTGGCGCTATCTAAAAAGCGTCAACTCATCGCATTGACTGAGCATGAAAAAATAGCACAAATATGTACTTTTACGTTTGATACATTTTGTTTGGATTATGCATTCGTTTTTCTTCATGGGTATGAGCTACATTTATTGCCTACAGCATGTCGCTACGATGCAGCATTGATGCTTTGTTACATTGAAGACAACACCATCAGTTATATCCATATGCCAACGGTACTGTATCAAACATTAAATGGTTATGATTTAGCAAGGCTACGTTCGCTGAAATATCTCGCTTTTGGTGGTGAAAAGTTAAATGTAGCGATTGATAATACAGGGCTAAATTATACATTAATTAATTCCTATGGTCCTACAGAATCTACCGTTGAGTCGAGTGTGGTGATTTATCCTCATGTGATAGATCATCGTCATATTAATCCACGGTCTATAGGCCGTCCTATTGATAATACAACATTATTTGTGCTGGATAGGACACATAAACCCGTACCGATAGGTGTTGAGGGTGAGCTATATATTGGTGGTGCAGGCCTTTCTCGTGGATATTTGAATCAGCCAGAACTGACAGCTGAGCGTTTTATCAGCAATCCCTTTGCGACAGAGGAAGACCAGGTAGCGGGTTATACACGATTATATAAGACTGGGGATTTGGTGAGATGGCAATCGTGTGGGGCGTTAGAATATATCGGCCGGAATGATTTTCAAGTCAAGATACGGGGCTTTCGGATAGAGTTAGGCGAGATAGAGGCGGTTTTATCGCGCCATCCTGATGTCGTTCAATGCGTGGTGCTATCGTATACGCGAGAAGATGGTCATGCGTATTTAGTGTCTTATTGTGTGAGTTCCAGCGAGATAACGGACGATGAGCTTCGTTCTTATTTAAGTACGCGATTACCTGAATATATGTTACCGAGTGTCTTCATGTTTTTAGATGATTTTCCTCTGACATCGAATGGGAAGCTAGACCGCAGTGCGTTACCTTTTCCTGAGGTTCAGCGTGTTGAGGAATGCGTATTACCGCGAACATTTTTAGAGTCGCAGTTGAGTGAAGTATGGTCATCTGTATTAGGTGTGCAAACGTTAAGTGTGAGGGATGATTTTTTTAGACTGGGTGGAGATTCGATACAAAGTATCCAGGTGTCAGCACGTTTAGAGAAGCTTGGCATCCGTTGTACGGTGCGTGATATTTTCACCCATCGGAGTATTGAGCGGCTAGTTGAGGTGTTGGGAGATGCACAGACAATTCGCTCAGAGCAAGGTGTATTGAGTGGCTCTTTTGGTTTGCTGCCCATCCAGTCATGGTTTTTTAAGAAGTCATTACGCAAGCCCAATCATTGGAATCAATCTTTTTTAGTTCGAGTCCCAGAATTATCCGTAGAGCGTTTACGCGCATTACTTCCGCAGTTGGTATTGCACCATGATATGTTGCGAGCGCGATTTAACGGGGAGAGCGAGCAGCGTTATGAGGCTTTATCTTCTCTGGCATGGTTTGAGGCGGATGTGTCATTTTTAGAGGAAGAATCGCTCACGCGTTGGCAGAGTGATTTTGATATTAAGGATGGTCCTTTGTGTCGGATGGGTTACATCAGCGGCTATGCGGATGGGAGTGCACGCCTTTATTTGGCATTTCATCATTTAATCGTGGATGTGGTTTCGTGGCGAATTTTAATTGATGATATTTCAGATTTATATGCCGGGAAATCGTTAGGACAGAAGAGTAGTAGTTATCGTCAGTGGCAGTCGGCGTTGCAAGATTATCCGCGTCGCTATCCTGAAGAATTGAATTACTGGTCGTCGCGTTTTGGAGAAACTGAAGAAACAGCGGTGAAGTTGTCTGCAATACCGTATCAAACGAGTATACGCTTTAGTCAGGCAATGACCCGTGGTTTATTAGAAGAGAGTCATGATGCTTATCATACGGAAGTGAATGACGTATTGTTGACGGCGTTGGCGTATACGCTGAGTGATTGGTTGGGCGGTTTATCGCATACCATTACCTTAGAAGGCCATGGTCGAGAGTTGATTGATGAGCGCTTGGATGTATCACGGACAGTGGGCTGGTTTACGAGTATGTATCCTGTCCGGCTTGATATTCAGGAAGATGTGGGAGAGACGCTGCAATCGATGAAGGAGATGTTGCGAGCGATACCGCATAAGGGCGTGGGTTATGGCGCTTTTTGTAGTTATGCGGGCTTGGAGTCCCACCTACCTTCCCTGTTGTTCAATTATTTAGGTCAGTTTGATAGTGCGAGCGGATATTGGCAAGTGACTGATGAGGCTTCTGGACGTGCGATGGATGCATTGAATCAAGAAGCGCATTGTTTAAGTATGAATGGTTTGGTGATGGATGGAGAGCTTCGATTTCGGATATCGACGTATGTGTCACAAGCGGTTTGTGATGATATTGCGCGATTGTTTTCTGAGTATTTGGAGGCGGTGATTACGCATTGTCGAGTTCAACAACGGTCTTTATATACGCCCAGTGATTTTCCAAGTGTGAAATTAAGTCGAGCTTTATTAGAAAGTTTACAAGAAACGCACGCATCAATAGAGGCAATTTATCCTGCAAGTAGCTTACAAGAGGGTTTTATTTATCATGCATTAAGTCAACCCGACGATGATGCATATTGTGTTCAATTACA
>JAHFRX010000050.1 GCA_023266075.1 Legionellaceae bacterium
AGTCTCTTGCCGACACTTGCTAAAACAGCGCTAATGTCTCTTGGATTAATCAGTGGTCTACCTTATCTTAATCGTGCTAAAGCTTATGCCCATGGTGACCCCGTTTTAGCGGGTATTTATGGTTACAGTATTGTGGCGTCTTTAGGCGGGTTAACGACCTGGGCATTTTTGGACATTACAAAAACCATGCTCGATGATTCAATCAAATGTAATTGCCATTCTGTTGTTATTGCAGCTTTGCTTGGTGTGATTTCAGCATGTCCTATTACGATGATAAGCATTATTTATGATGAGCCACATTTTTATATATTCTTGGCGTTTATCAGTGTGGCACTAGGTAATGCGTTTCCAATTAATGGCGCTATTCGTGCACTAGAGTCTTATTATCGGTTTAGAAAGCAACCTAAGTTGGGTGCTCAGCATGCTTATCTTCTAAGTGTGATTGAAAAAGCGCAGCGCTATGTTGATACAACTGAGGTAAGTGTATCGTTTCCTGTCATACAAGATAGTGGATTATTAGAACAAACGTACACGGTTGAGCATCTTTGTTATGCGCTTAAATGTATGGCTCAAGAGAGCCCACTTAGAAAAGACACATCGCATCTTGCTTATGCGCTTTTATATGGGGTCGGTTCAGCAACGATTGCAATGGGTTGGTTACCTACCAGTTTTAAAGTGATGCATAATGCATTTAATCCTATCACACAAAATGAAATTGGCTCTACTCTATTAAGTGGTCTTGTGATACTCCCAGACGCGTTTATGGAAGCGTATCTTAGCTTTCAATTGATTGAGCGAATCACAAACAATATATCGATGCTTTGGAAAGGGCGTTATAAAAAAGGCTTTGCAGAATTGAATTACCCTATGCTTTTAAGCATCTGTATTTGTCTTGGGTTGTTTACAACCGCGTTTAGCTTTACACCTAGAGCGCTAGTGGTTGAGGATAACCAGAAGGGTGTATATAAAAATATTGCGCTATATTGGGTGAGTGCGGCAGTCATTTTCTTTAAAACAGCAGCTATTCTCAATTTGATCCATTTTTCCATTAGCGCTTTTGCAAAGTACTCCTCTGACAGTCGTCTTGCTCAAGTGGCAAAAGTGATGGCATATCTTAATCATATACACACGTATATAGATGAGCTCTCAGATGCCAATAAAATTAATACATTGTATGCATTTTTCAAAGATGATCGTGTGGATTTAGATGCATTTGCACCAAAGCCTATCAGTGATATTGTCTCGCCTTTATGGAAATGGGGAGGACACAAATCATCACAAGGCGTTTCTTTTTTCAAAACGGCGATTTATCACCGGATTAGTTTTGGAGGGGATCAGGAAAAAATGGACCTTGTTGATGATCATGTGATGGAGATGTGTGCACCGTCTGAGTCGGCATCCGCATCGATTTTCAATTAGACCTCTTTCGAATTCAAAATTTTCTACTAATGCATCAAGCACATGCATATTCATCATCTGTTTGGTTCGTTCTAGCTTATCTTTTGTGATATCAGGTCGTGATTTTAAAACGTTCCTCATCCATTCATCATGGATTCTATTAGACCATTTGGCCCGATAAAGATCACTAAGAGCCAACTCCATAAGTAGATCGCGTAGTGGTGCAGGATAGAGTACGCAGGCATCGTACAAAGCGGTAAAATGAATCATTCATATCCCATATTTAAATCTTGTGCTTGGTCAACAAGCTTTTGCAATATTTTGGCTCTCTCTTGATGAGTTTTTTCTTTATATTTTAGTACGTCATCAATCAGGATGCGACGACGATTACCCACTTTTTGGAACGGTATTTCACCGGACTCAAGCAACTTAACAAAATTGGTGGGCCCACTAGGACTTGAACCTAGGACCAACGGATTATGAGTCCGCTGCTCTAACCAACTGAGCTATAGGCCCCCCAGGCGTGGATCTTAATCTTAACCTAACAAAAATGCTACTATATTTTTCATCTTGTATCGAGTTTTTTGTTAATATAGATCGTGAGGTATTATCTTAAAAAGTTAATTGATTCAAAGTATGTTCGGAGGTGATGAAAGATGAATAAAAATTATTTATTGTTAAGTTTATTTCTAGTAGCTATAACACATAGTGCAGTAAGTTTGGCAAAAAATGAAGTAATTCAATTTCAGCCAGATGAGCAAAATACTATTTCAGTTTTTGAAAAAATGGCACCTATGGTTGTTAATATTCATAAAATTAATCATGTTGTGAACCCCAATATGGAGTTTGTTCCCGTTGAAACGGGTACTGGTTCTGGATTTATGTGGGATAACCGGCATATTGTGACAAATCATCATGTTATTCAGGGGGCCAGTGAAGTTATAGTGACATTTAACAATGGTAAGGCTGTTCGCGCTAAATTGCTTGGTGCATATCCGCGAAAAGATATTGCTGTACTTTCATTAGAACACACAGCACCAGTAGATTCGATGGATTTACCATCACATTTTCCGATTGCAGACTCTTCGAAATTACGTGTAGGTCAGAATGTAATTGCGATTGGTAATCCTTTTGGTCTTGATCATACATTAACGAGAGGCATTATTTCAGCATTAAATCGTCAAATCCCAAATAGTCACGGCGCTTATTTAAGTGATCTAATTCAAACGGATGCTTCAATTAATCCTGGTAACTCAGGGGGGCCCTTGTTGAATAGTCAAGGTCAATTGATAGGGATGAACACGGCAATTTACTCTACCTCAGGCAGCTCAGCAGGTATTGGTTTTGCGATTTTGTCTAATGATATTCAGCGTGTTGTGAACGATCTCATTGACTATGGAAAAGTTAAACAATCTGGCATTGGTGTATTAATCTATAGTGATGCCGTGGCCGAGCAACTTACCGTGAAAGGCATATTAATTAACAAAGTTCTCCCAGATACACCTGCCAATAAAGCAGGTCTGCGTGGTACGGTTCGTGATAATCAGGGAAATATTTTATTAGGCGATATTATTACTGAAATTGATGGAAAGCGTGTGAAAACGACGGTTGATCTCTTGCGTTATATCGACACGGTGCCTGTTGGGCATGCAATAACGCTGGCTTTTGTCCGACAAGGAAAAGAACATCATATCGAGCTCAAAACTACGGAGATTTCAGATTAAAAATGAATCAATCAATCAAAATTAGTTTTATTGGATTTGGGCATTTGGCAAGAGCGTTAGTGCATGGCGCTCTTCAAGCGAATGCCTTACATCCTGATATGCTGGTGGTCACAAGTCCAAGCTTAATTCAACAAAAGATTGATTGTCCGTTTAAGATAGCGCTAACCAACCAAGATGCAGTATCTGGAGCGGACGTGATTGTGCTCGCGGTAAAGCCACAGCAAGTAGCACTGGTCTGTCATGAGATTGCAGAAATGATTGAATGTAATCAATTGATTGTCTCCGTTGCAACAGGGAAAACTACAGCGGCGATTATACATTATCTCAATAAAACTCGGTTGTCTGTCATACGAGCTATGCCCAATACCGCTGTTGCTGTTCAAGAAGGCGTAACCGCACTTTATCATAATGAATACGTCACTGTAGCACAGCGTGATTTTGTACATACATTATTCAAAGCGACAGGCGCTGTAATTGATGTTGATAAAGAAGATGATATTGATTTGATCACCGCACTTTTTGGAAGTGGCCCTGCTTATTTTCTCTATTTGCAAGAAGCCTTGGAAACAGCCGCCGTGAAGCGTGGCTTATCAATAGAGGTTGCACAATTACTGACGAAGCAAACCATGTATGGTACCAGTTTACTAACACATAATAGCCCTGTTACTTTTCAGGAGAAGAGGGTTGAGGTGACCTCCATGCGTGGTACGACGGCTGCAGCCATCGCGTACCTTGAGAGCCACGATTTTATGCAACTGATCGACACCATGATCGAAAAAGCCTATCTTCGCGCTAAAGAATTAAGTACTTCCTCATAACGCCTGAATCTTTGCTTGATGAAGTAACTGCTTCTCTCGTACGAGTTTTGCCTGTGTAAGCTTTTCCTCTTCTTTTAAAATGACTTCTTTCGGCGCTCTCTCTGTAAATACAGGATTATTTAGTTTTGTTTCTGCGCGTTGAATTTCTTGATCTAGTTTTTGCAACTCTTTTTTTAACCGCTGTAGCTCGGCTTCTTTTTCAATCAAATCATTCATGGGGATCAGTAGCTCTAAATTCTCAATAATGGCAGAAGCTGAGAGTGGAGACTCCTGATTGGTTTTTAAATCATGAATGTCAGTCAGCTTAAGAAATGCACATAAAATAGTTCGATATTTTTCAATGCGCGTACGGTCTATTGCTGTGGCATTATTGAGTAGTAAAGAAATGCGTTTCGCAGGGCTAATATTCATTTCACTTCGAATCGTGCGTATGGCTTGAATCACTTTTTTCAGCCAATCAAATTCTACCTCTAGCTCAAGATGGATCATGTTTTCTTGCACAGTAGGATACTGACTGAGCATGATAGAGTCAGTGGGCTCATCCGTAATTTTAGGAATTTTAAGCCAAATTTCTTCAGTGATAAACGGCATAATTGGATGCAGAAGTTTTAAAATTTGTGTGAGTACATGGATGAGTGTATGGCGTGCCGCACGTTTCATTGCATTGGATGCACTCTCAGCATATAGAACTGTTTTAGAAAGCTCTAAATACCAATCACAATATTCGTGCCATACAAATTCATACAGTGCATTGGCTAATAAATCGAAACGATAGTTTTGATAATGTACATGCGTGTCTTGAATCACTTGTTGCAATTTAGAAAGAATCCACACGTCTGATGCAGCGTACTGAAAAGGACCATCTTCAAAATCAACTTTTTCCTCTACTGTATGTGATAGCACATAGCGCGTAGCGTTCCATAACTTATTACAAAAATTACGGTAGCCCTCCACACGCTGAATATCAAAGCGCACAGTACGCGTGTTTGACGCGAGTGCACAATATGTGAAACGTAATGCGTCTGTGCCATAAGCTGTAATACCCTCTGGGAATTGTTTTTGCGTCGTCTTGGTGATGCCTTCTTTCACCGATTGAAGCATGAGATTACTTGTGCGCTTATGAATCAACTTCTCCAGACTGATACCATCAATAATATCAATAGGATCAAGTACATTACCTTTGGACTTAGACATTTTTTTACCGTCATGATCGCAAATCAATCCAGTAATGAAAATATCACGAAAGGGGACTTTTCCTGTGAATTTTAATCCCATCATCATCATGCGCGCGACCCAAAAGAAAATAATATCAAATCCTGTAAACAAGACAGATGTGGGATAAAATTGCTCTAGAGCTTCTGTGCGCTCTGGCCAGCCTAAAGTAGAAAATGGCCAAAGCGCCGAAGAAAACCATGTATCGAGAACATCTTCATCTTGTTTTAAGGTTATCGTTGTATCGAGTTGATATTTGAATCGAATGTCATTTTCACTATAACCCACGTAAATATTACCTTGGTTATCGTACCAAGCAGGGATACGATGCCCCCACCAAAGTTGTCGACTGATACACCAGTCTTCGATATTGTTCATCCATTGGTCGTAGGTTTTTGTCCATTGCTCTGGGACAAATCGAACCTCTCCATTTTTTACGGCGGCAATGGCAGGCTCGGCCAACGGTTTCATTTTGACATACCATTGGTCGGTGAGTAGTGGCTCAACAATCGATCCTGATTTTTCACCACGAGGTATTTTCAGTTGATGAGGCTCAACTTTTAATAACAATCCCAATGATGTTAAATCGGTCACAATTTTTTCTCGCGCAACAAAACGATCCATGCCTTGATATTGAAGTGGTGCGTGACGATTAATGGTGCCTTTTTTAGTGAGAATATTGATGGTTGGTAATTGATGGCGCTGACCAATTTCATAATCGTTAAAATCATGTGCCGGTGTGATTTTAACGCAGCCTGTACCAAAAGTTGGATCTACATCGTTATCTGCAATAATCGGAATCGTTCTATCGCATAACGGTAATTGTGCATATTTTCCAATTAAATGCTGATATCGTACATCTTCTGGATGCACAGCAATTGCGGTGTCACCCAACATCGTTTCAGGGCGTGTTGTGGCAATAACAATGCTTTCAGTACTGTCAATGAGTGGGTAGCGGATATGCCAAATAAAGCCTGACTCTTCTTCAGAGAGAACCTCGAGATCGGAAATTGCCGTACCCAGTTTAGTGTCCCAATTCACAAGCCGTGTGCCGCGATAAATCAAGCCTTCTTCGTACAGTTGAATAAATACTTTCAATACGGCCTTAGATAGTCCTTCATCCATGGTGAATCGCTCACGAGACCAATCCACAGATGAACCAATACGGCGCATTTGACGCGTGATTTCAGAGCCAGATGTTTCTTTCCATTGCCAAACATGCTCTAAAAAATCATCACGTGTCATGTCTTTTCGAGATAATCCTTGTTGACTTAATTGCCCCTCAACGACTAACTGCGTTGAAATCCCTGCATGGTCAGTACCTGGTTGCCACAACGTACAATGTCCCATCATGCGTTGATAGCGAATCATTGCATCCATGAGTGTGTTTTGAAAACCATGACCCATGTGCAAGCTACCTGTGACGTTAGGTGGTGGTAGCATGATGCAGTATGGTGTGCCTTCACCATGTGGTTTAAAATAGCCTTGAGATTCCCAAGTTTGATAACAGGTTTGCTCGATGGTTTCAGGAGTGTATGTTTTTTCCATAATGCAATCTAGCGCTTAAACAAAAGTGGCAAATTCTACCACACTCAAATGCACGTTGTTAGATCTATCCTCTGAAGTTAGAATATCGTAAAGTGATGAGTGCTTCCCTACATGGAGAATGGCGTATGTTATTACAACGAAATAAGTCCTGTTTAGTGATTGTGGATGTTCAAGAAAAATTAATGCCTAAAATTCATCAGTCCTCAGAAATTGAAATGCGTTGTTCTTGGTTGATGCGTCTTGCAGGGGAACTGAAAATTCCTCTGATGGTCAGTGAACAATATCCAAAGGGTTTAGGTGAAACACTTCCTTCATTACGACAGCTCATGCCTGGAAAAACTGATATTGAAAAAGTACATTTTTCTTGTTATCGCGATCCATCTTTTATTAAGCATTGGCGTACCGTCAATAGAAAACAGGTTGTGTTGGCGGGGATTGAAACGCATGTATGCGTGCTACAAACAGCGCTTGATATGAATGCTGCCGGGATTGATGTTTTTGTAGTCACTGATGCTGTTAGTAGTCGCAATACCATTGATCATGATTGTGCTTTAAAACGCTTGAATCAAGCCGGTGTCCATCTCGTTACCTCTGAGATGGTGCTATTTGAGTGGTTAGAGCAAGCGGGTAACGCCACATTTAAAGCCATTAGCCAAGCCTTTTTAAAGTGAGTCAATATGAAGATTGAACAACAAGTTGCAGTAGTCACTGGCGGGGCCTCCGGCTTAGGATTAGCAACCGTAAAAGCATTGAGAGCCCGTGATGCAAAGGTGATGGTTTGGGATCTATATCCAAGTCATGAAGATGCTTTAACGTGTGATGTTGCAGATGAAGCATCGGTAAAAAATGCATTGAAAAAAACAATAGAAATGTACGGTGTGCCGCGTATTTTAGTTCACTGTGCAGGTATTGCACCGGGTGGACGTCTTGTTGGTAAAGAAGGCGTGTTAGCCTTGGATGCTTTTAAAAAAGTGATTGATGTTAATTTAATCGGTACATTTAATGTCTTGCGTTACTTCACAGAAGCGATAATAGAGCTTCAACCACTGCTTGACGATGATGAACGAGGTGTGTTGATTACCACGGCGTCCATTGCCGCTTTTGAAGGACAAATCGGTCAGGTCGCATATAGTGCCTCAAAAGGTGGCGTTGCTTCCATGACATTACCATTAGCGCGCGAATTGGCGCAATTTGGTATTCGCGTGAATACGATAGCACCAGGTGTGATGGAAACGCCTTTGATGATGCATATGCCCAACGTTATTAAAGAGCGGTTATCCGCCACGGTGCCATTTCCAAAACGTTTAGGTTTTCCAGATGAATTTGCAAAACTTGCAGTGCATCTTTGTGAAAATAATTATCTCAATGGAGAGGTGATTCGTCTTGATGGCGCGTTACGTATGGCGCCGAAGTAACTTCGAGATCCCTTAGAGATGTTTGGATAGCTTAGGAGGTTCATTATTAATAATCAACTTTAAAAATGATTTGTTTTGAATGGCGGTGTTAAAAAGGTCAGGTAATATGATGGCATTTAATATTTTTTGTAAACAAAATTGGCCAATGCGTATACACTCCGCTGGGTTCTCAATGATCTTTTGGATATCGTGATGACGTGTTGATTTAGTAGCGAAAGAATAGACGATTTGCGAGTTTTGGTAGTTTGATGGAATAGAAAATCCAAAATTTAAGCCAGGAACTTTCTGCTTAAAATAATAAAGCTCATCTCGCCATGGTTCATGATAAAGCTCACCCCATATTTTTGCTTCATGTTGATCAAAAAAACTCGAATGATAACTGTGATCAAACTGCCATAAATCATTTTCAATTAAATTCCATTCGATAGATGGTTTTGAAGAAAACAGCAAAAACTCATCATATTGATTGAGAAGTGCAACGCCAATATAATCAATCTCTAGAAGCCCCAGAACGCTCCGAAAAATAGACGTGAAAATCGCAAAATGTTGAAACAAAAATGTTTTAATTTGAGGATGTAGGTGTGTTTTAGTATAGCGAATATCCATATAGCTATCTTCTTTATTTTATACGGCTTGTTTCTTTTGGTTTTCCTTATAAGAAATAGAGCCGACTGCTAATTCAATGATTTTACGTAAGTTTTCCTTTGAGGTAGTGATGTCACGCACCTCAGACAACAATTTTAACACAAAATTTGCATAAGCGTTAGCGTTTTGGTCGCTTTGATAAAGAAGAAAGCTTTGCATCAGTAAATAGTGTAATAGATCATCATCCACGTTATTTTTTTGTGGTGTAGTTTCTCCAAAGAGTAGCCAGCCCGGAGCAACCGATAATTGCTGTGCAATGTTTGTAATTTTACCGTAATCCGGTAGCGCGTCACCACGGATGTATCGACGGCAGATTTGTTCTGATGCACCAGAAAATTTGGCCAACGTTTTCATACAAACGCCAGAGGGTGTTCTGAGGGATGTGTGGCCATTTCTGATCAGTGCGTTGATCAACCTTTGCGCGAAATCTCGATGTTTTTTTGTCATATTATTTTTATTATTTTTATGTGTTGATTTAAGTTATCATATCATTTTATTAATATCAATATGATTTATTATGTTTTATATTGATATTAATTTAATAACTATATTAATATCAGTTTCGGATAAGTTAATCATGGATGAGGGAGTATGTGATGGGGTGTATTATTGAGCTTGATGGTGTTCGATTTGACTTTACTCAAAATAGGTTTAAACAAAAGTTACTGCTCGATATTCTGGTTTTATACATGTCATTTGAGATGAATGAGCTTTCAAAAATATTAGATGTTCCATTGCAACTTTTAAATAAAGTGCATCGAGGAGAGCAATTTTTATCTTATCTTGCAGCACAACGCCTTGGAAAGATCTTTTTGTTAACGTTTAGTAATCCAGGTCGATGTGTTAATTAAAATGATTAAACGGTTGTAAGTTCAGCGAGATAGGCTCATCTTTTGTAAAAAGCTGAACCTGATGTGATGTTTGAGAGAGTGATGTAGTGATTCTGCCGATTTGAAGTAATGGATAACCAAATTTTGCTCTAAATTGCTGTGATAGTACAAGGCCCATTTGAGGATCTGCACTCAATAAAAGTGCATAATCTTCACCGCCGGTTAATTTAGTTTCGATGGGTGGGAGATTCAATGCTCGATATACTTCTAGCTCGTCCATCGTCGATGTTAATGTTTCTACTTGGATAATGGCACTGCACTGTGAAGCTGTCACAAGTTTATTTAA
>JAHFRX010000190.1 GCA_023266075.1 Legionellaceae bacterium
TTTTCAATGAAGCGTTGAATCTGAAAGCCCATCGGCATATCAGCCATTGGAAATAACGGCGCCAAAGAATTAACCTCAATATAGCCATACCCAGTCTCTGAACGCTCAGGCTCAATTCCAAACGTTACTAAATACTTTTCTTCTGCAAGAGATACTGCGCGCATCACCGCTTGTTGAAACTCGTCTTGTAATTGAATCAAATGATCCGCCGCTAAAACAAGCATAATTGCATCATCACCATAAGATGCTGCAACATATTGTGCTGCGATCGCAATGGCCGCTGCGGTATTTCGACCAAACGGTTCTAAAATGTACCTTGTTTCAATATCATGGGTATTGACTTCTTGATATTCGTCATGAATTTTAAAATACAATTCAGCGTTTGTAACCGTCAAAACTTCCGCAACACCTGATAATTCGCTGCCTCGTAGAAACGCTTTTTGTAATAAACTCTGTCCATCATGAAGACGAATGAATGGCTTAGGATGCAATGCCCGCGAAACAGGCCATAATCTTGAACCGGCACCACCACATAAAATCGTCGGAATGATTTGCATGCAACTCTCCAAAGTTAGCCTTTAATTTTTGTGCACGAGGCTTTGATACAACTCGTGATATCGCGACACCATCTGACGTCCTGTAAATAATTCCCAATACCGTGCTTCTGCTGCGACCCCCATTGTGGCCGAATGCTCGGGGTTGTTCCAAATAAATGACATGGCATGGCGCAACGCTTGCGGATTATTGGGCGGCACGACTATCCCTGTTTTGCCATTCTGGTTAATATAGCTCGTTCCCGTGCCAATCTCAGAAGAAATCAATGCTTTTCCAAACATAGCACCCTCGAGTAACGATACACCAAATGCCTCTGAACGTAAATGTGAAGGGAAAACAACAGCACCACAACATGTCAATAAAGCCATCTTATCTTCTTCAGACACTTGCCCTAAAAAATGAACATTCGTTAACCGAAGTCGTTCTGCATGTATTTTGAGCTCAGGGAGTGTCGGGCCTGCACCCACCAAAACAACAGGATAGGTTGTATTTTGTAATGCGTCTAATAAAATATGCAACCCTTTATAGTAACGCATCACACCCATAAAAAGAAAAAACCGCGTACCAAAACGATTACGCCAATAAGTTTCCCGTGTCACATCTGTCGCGGTATAGCTTTCTTTATTTAATCCAATAGGAATCACGCTTGTTTTAGAAGCATATCGTTTCAAAACGTCACTGGTTGCCATATAATTAGGAGATGTTGCAACAATATGTGTCATCTGTTTTAAAAATTGATACATCAGTGGCTGATAAAAAAACAACATTCGTTTCTGACGCACAATATCTGAATGATATGTCAATACCGTAGGCTTACGCACACGCCATAACATATGCAACACATCTGCGAATGGCCAAGGAAAATGATAATGAATAATATCGTACTCTTTCACAATACGCCCAAATGCACCTAAGAGCTCAAATGAGACTGCATTGGAAGCAATGTTAAATGTTTCTTTAAACCGGATATTTTGAATAGCACCAGCACGACTTACTGTTGACGCTGGATCTTTAGTCAATGACACAACGGTATGTTCAAATTCAGCGGCGTTCGAATCCATCGCAAGTTGAGCAATCACTTGCTCAACACCACCAAACGAGTCATTCAAAAAAGTTTTATAGACATGGAGTATTTTCATGGACGGGATGATACTACATTATTGATATATGGAGGTAAAGAAAAATACCTTACAACAAAAACTCCGCTATGCTTTGCCCCATCTTAACCAAAGAACCCACCGATAAAGACGCATCCCATACCGCTGAACTTTGCTCATCAAAAAGCAAAATCACTGTCGAACCCAGTTTAAAATAACCCATTTCAGAAGCTTTTTCTAACACCGCTTCACCAGAGTATTCATACGTTTTCTCAACCGACGAGCGCTTTAAATCACCCTGCCATGCCGTGCCAATGGCACCAACAATCGTTGCCCCCACAAGCACCATGACCATGCGTCCCCTTTCTGTTTCAAAAAAAACAATCAATCGCTCATTTTTGGCAAATAATTTAGGAATGCTACGCGTGGTATCCGGTTGCACAGAAAACAACGCACCCGGGACATGTACCATGCGTTTAAGTTTTGCTGAAAGAGGCATATGAATGCGATGATAGTCTTTAGGCGACAAATAGAGCGTCATATAACTACCCGATTGAAAAAATAGACATTCTTCAGGTGACACAGCGAGCAGCTCAGACACCGTGTAAGTTTGTCCCTTTGCCTGCAACATTGTTCCTGCTTGAATCTTACCCACGGCACTCACACAACCATCCACGGGACATACCACGTCACTGGCTGCAACAGGTCTAATGCCAGACTTCAAATGTCGAACAAAAAAATCATTAAATGTTGGATATTGTTCTGGCACTTCGATGAGCGCCTCAAGCATATCCACTTGAAAATGCTTAATAAACCGATGAATTAAATAATTTTTAATGAAAGGAATACGCGTATTTGCAAATAAGCCCGCTGAAAAAGTCAACAACCGCTTGGGTAATACGCTATGTTTTAACGCGATCAAGGTATTGGGAGTCACCGATTACACCTGCTAAATAAAGAAGCTAAGTATAATAGAATTTCCTTCATATTCAATGGAACTGCTATCAATCTCTAAGAGATGCTTGACAAGTGAAAGTCGTCCTGATTCAATCTAACTCAACCGTTAACATCTCAAGAAAGAGAACTGATGAAAAATAAACTCATCGTGCTAATTTTAATTGCATGGATGCTCGCGGGCTGTGGGCCAGGTACAACATTCAAAAAACCCCCTTACAATGCCCCCAGTGACGATGCGAGTATTAAGCTCGCAGAAGCAGCAAGCTCTGTCAGTGACTCTATGCTGAGAATGGCGAAAATCGAAAAAGAAATCACCCCCCCCACGGCTGATAACTTACAAACGATTCCAAACGCTCATCCACTTCAAGCGCGCGCGTCAGTAGACTGGTCTGGGCCTGTAGCAGAAATTACCGAACGCGTTGCAAGATCTGCGCATTAT
>JAHFRX010000191.1 GCA_023266075.1 Legionellaceae bacterium
AGATTATTCATAAAAGTGATTGCATTAGAGGCCGCCATCGCTTTTGAATGATCGCGCGCACTTCTGCCCACTATCAAACGCAACTTTTCGAGCATGACTGTTTCATTTCCAGAAATCGCTTGACATCGCTCTCTAAAAAAACCCTCCATAAACACGTAAACATCACGCTCTACAATAAAATCACTATTCCATTCCTCGATACACTTTTCTAGCGACTCATGTTCTAGCATGTCAACCAACATCATCGCCAATGCAAAAAAGTTAATAAATTTATGAATAAATCTATATCGCAACATCACCGCAGTACCATCATTAACGACCTCAACAGCCAAAGGCATTAATGTGCCTGCTTTTTTACATTTCGGATCTGTAAAAATAAGCGCAATCATACTGGGGTCTAGTGCGGCACGCTGCTCTTCTAAACGTTGTTGAAATAACCCTTTTTCTGTCTCAAAAGGTCTATCGATAAACGATTGTTTATGTTTAAACATTTCAAACGCTATCGTTTTAATGAAATCTTGAATATCCATAGGCTTCAGCGCCAAATTACTATTTGCAGCCTTCTCTTGAATATTCACATACCATAACTCGATAAATGCTTTACAAAATTGCACGGGTGTTTGAGGAATACGTCCCATCACTTTACCTGCAAAAACTTCACAAATGATATGCGCCATAATAGGGCTTTTTGCCATTCGATAAATTTCATTCACTGGAAAATTTGCCGCAAATGTCGGATCTCTCAACGACAATTGTTTTGGAAAATAGAGTCTAAAATAAGCATCGACTTGCTCTTTCGTAAAAGGCAATACACGTACTCGCGCTTCCTCAGGTAAGGCTGAAAATACACCATAACCCATGCGCTCATAAAATGATGGGGTTTTAGTTCTAAATTCACTCGTGACCGTCACAAGGACAATCAGTTTCTTCCAATTCGGATAACTTTGATATATCTCTTTAATCACTTCATGCTGATTGATATCAACTTGACAATCTTCAAAGCCATCCAAGACAAACAAAGAAGGCTTATCTTGCATCAGCAAGATATCCTCTGATGAGTATCCATTCTTATTGAGACAAGCCGTGAGCACATCACGCTCGGTGAAATCTCGTACTTTCCACAGTGAAAAGAATTCAAACACCCATTCTTCATGTTGTTGACCACTGAGGCGCCCACTATCAATCGTATCAATATTCTCAATATCAATATCTGTATCAGCTTTGAGACTCACTAACGCACTCGCAACATCCGTTGTCTTCCCGCATCCTAATGTCCCCTCAATCACTGCAGCGGTAAAAGTCGCCTCACTGACCATTAAACTTGAAACGAAAGCCAACATGTTACTTTTTTCCAGGCCACCAACTTTTATCGATAAATCAACATGCGGTTGTGTAATCACAAACTTATACAGCGCTTTAAAACGCTCATTCATTTTACGCATTAAATTCACTTCAGGTAGACTTTTCAAAATATATAACTGCTCAAAAATCTGTTGCGTCACCTCCATTTGCTTTAATTCAAACCGTTTCTGCGCTTCATGCCAATCTAAAAGCCGAGCTTCATTGGCCCGTTCAAGGTGATGAACCTCCTGTACAGCTTGCTGCATTTCTTGAATTTTTTGCTGCAACTGCTCTTGTAATCTTGACTCACTCTCACCAATTTTTTCCTCCGCAACAGCGGTTGCAGCAGCAACCATCGCTTTTGTCTCATCTTCCATCATCACATTATGGTTCATCACCCAAGACCAATTGGTTGTCTTATCCAACATCCTTGTCGAAATGACACAATCTGTTAATGTAGAAAAATTAATTCTCGCATTGAGCCAATTACCAATAAATCGAAAACGCGTAAACTCTGAAAACTCAAGAAATGTACTGTCAAAAGACATCTCAGCATCTGTTTCTACATCTTGAATCACGGCATATGGCAAGCGCGCAGAATCCCACGTTGAACCGCTTAAATTACTACGTTCAATGCTTACTTCATGACCGACGATATTAGAAAAATCCCCCAAGGAAAGATCAAGATCACTGAGGATGTCTCCATAAATCACCGCTACAATACGAATCCCATTACGTACGGTTAAAAACTCATTCAGCGATTGACGAACGCTTCTATTTGCCTTTAAATATGCTTCAATTTCATGTTTTGAAACGGTGTAATAAAGTGTCAAATGTTGTCTAACCTTTCTTTCGTCCTCAGCCGTCATCGGAAGTAGTTGGTAATGACGATGATTCATTTGAACCATTGTGGAGCGATCGCACAATAACTGCAACATCACATAACCATAACATTCAAAAGTACTGTCAGATAAAAAATGACCTTCTTTTGTCGACGCATAAAAGCCTAGTTCTAATGAGGGTAACAATGACTTTGTTGGTAATGCAACTCGACTTCGGCTAAAAGCCCATTTTACAGGCATTTCTCTTAAACCCATCCAATTCGGTGGACAATACGCAGGATTTAACATGATTTTTTCTGACTTCAGTGACAGTGTCACGCTTTGTAGCAAGTAATCAATAAAAACCTCCGGCGCTAACATCACCTTTATGGCCTTCGTCGGATCGGTCAACGCTTTCAATTGCTGCTTTAGCTCTATCTTTAGTTTTTTCAGTACGCGTGCGGCACCATAACTTGCGAATACAGGAATACTGCACTCCTCCATCACTTCATTGATGATATGGCTGTAATACACCGTAATGGCATCTGAGATCTGCATTAATCCAACACGCGTTGATAATTTAAATGCAGCAAGTGCAGATTCACATTCAGGTGACAGAGGCGACGTATCTGTTGCACTTAATAAAGCGCGAACACAACCATTCAACGCTTTTCCAATCGTAATTCCAGCCGCTATCGTGCCACAGGCCGCTGTAACACCTAAACTCACACCGCCAGTTACAGGTGCGAGTGCAACACCCAAGGTTGCTCCAGCAGCAACCGTGTCAACCACCGTTGCTGTTTGATCTAATTTTTTGTCTAATTGCTCAAGCCAATTATCGATGTCTCTATCAAAGGTCATGAGCTCATCAAGTACTTTGTCAAAG
>JAHFRX010000051.1 GCA_023266075.1 Legionellaceae bacterium
CCGACAAGCGCAGTTGCTGGTACTCTTGGATAACACGAACGGCCGCTTCGTACGCTGCACTAATAACAAAATCAGTCAGTGTACGACCAGATAATTCAGCTGCATTCTTAAGCATAGTCTTTTTTTCCGCACTAATTCGTGCTTCAAGACGCTCTATATCCTGGCTTTGTTTAATTGCTGCTTGTCTCATCGTGGTCGCTACATGTTGAAGCTATTCATATAATTATACGGCAAACTGCCGTATAGTCAAGAGCTGAGGTAATTCGGCGAGTCTACTCACCCAAAGTCCAGTTAATTGAAATAGTGATTAATTCCTAGACGAATGATCTGAGCGGGATTGCTCCACGTATATTTTGCTTGGTAAGGTAGGTTTTCCGGGACAGGATTCGCAATGCCTGAAACAGTCCCTAGATCGTAATACAAATATTCGACTTTAGCTGACCATTGTTTTTTCGGGGTCCATTCAAAGCCACCACCCACAGTCCATCCTGTATTCGTTGAATTCGTTGAATAGGGATAAGCTTCGTTTCCATAACCTGCAGCAGCATAGTTGATGTTTGCTGATTCTTTCATATTGCCATACGCTAAGCCACCCGTTCCATAAACGAGGAAGTCATTGAATATATACCCCAATCGTGGCCTGAGTGTACCGAACCAAGTTGTCGATTGATGTGTGGAAATAATATTGTAAAGTACAGTATAGTCCCACGCTGCATTTCCAGTGGCATTCCCATCAATTGAGCCTTTTGATGGAATCCAATCAATGTCCGTCTCTAAGCCTAAGATCCAGTTTGGATGAAATGAACATCTGTAGTTATAACCTAATTGTCCACCGAGCAATCCACCAGACATGGTCAGTGTCAAGTCTGTTGGTTGGATATTTAAGTAATGTGCTGGCAATTGTGCTGGCGTGGGGAGTGGTGTAACACTCGTGCTTGCATTAGACCACGTATATCCCCCATTGACCCCAAGATAAAATCCTTTCCAGGGACTTTGAATGGGTTCTATTTCTCCAGCATAGATCAGTCCGTCACAGCTTAAAATGGCAATGCTTGTCAGTGCGAGTATTATTTTTCTCATATCATCATGACCCATAATTAATTAAGATTGAAGTAAACAACAACATAGTTTAATCTAACATGAGTTACCGTGCTGAACAACATAAGGATATCACAAATATGCATCGCCTGTTTTCTACGTTGTCCGTACTCTGTGTATTGCTTACAAATCATGTGAGTTTCGCACTTCCTTTAAAAGTGGGTCCAAGTGGTTGGGTTGACACGGGGCTTACGGGTGCTACTTTTATTTCAGACATTGCGGTGTTGGGCAATAGCGTTTATGCAGGAGGACTTGAAACAATATTCATTTCACCCTTTTACCTCCCTGCGGGTCAATTGTGGTTATTAACACCCTCGGGTTGGACGGGGCAATACGCAACGCCATTGTATTATAGTAAAGTTTCTAGTTTGATTGCGAATACAAATCAGACATTACTCTACTCTTCTGTCGGAAACGTAGCGATCGCAGGCGTTGATAGTTTTACACCTTCAGCAACAGCACCTGTTGCACTTGATGATATTGCCAACGCGGTCGAAGCAAGCAGTACAATTGATGATTTATCTATTGGACCTAATAATGTCCTTTATGCTGCGGGGGGAACAACTGATTTTCCTCCCTATGGTGAAGTTTGGGCCTGGGATGGTACCGATTGGAATGCCACAAATTTTTCTGACGAAGGTCAAGGTACCGCAATTTGGTTAACTTATGCTCCTCCAAATTTATACGTTGCCGCAAATACCTACGATGGAAGTGAGTTTGTTGTGTACGCTTATAATCATTCAACTTGGCAAAGCACACAGCTCCCTGTAAACCAAATGAATCTACTACAAGCGTTAAACGTGGACTCTCATAATAATCTTTATGCAGTGGGTGCCTCATCTAACAGTGGTACGTCCCGTGGTAGTTTACTGGTTTATAAAAATAACGTTTGGCAAGCTTTACCTGTGCCTTCTGACTCAGAGCAGCTGAACGTGCTTGCTTTCTCCTCCGCTTCTCCCAAAGACTTTATTTTTGCAGGTGGTCTTAATACCAAAGGTCAAGGCGCAGTCTGGTATGGCACGCCTTGCCCAAGTGCTCAGTATTGTTGGTTTAACACGCAATTGACCGGCTCATCGAATATCACGGCGTTGTCATTTTTTGGAAATGTTTTATATGCAGGAGGGACAAGTACCAGTCCTTCGATCGCAACAATTTGGTCATTGGTCTTTTAAGTAAGGATATCTTGTCATGGAAAAGTACATGTTACTGACTTTAGGTTTGATGTTAAATACGTTATCAGCATTTGCTACCGATCCCGCGTGCCCTATGCCCACTCATCCGCCTTGCGGTGTTGAAGAGGTCATCAGTTGTGCTAGAACGAATTATAACATCTTGCATCCAACGACAACAATTGCCTCAAATGAAGATTACTATAATTCACAGCTTTTTGACTTAGGCAACCAGGATGGTTTTTGTAAATATAAGACAACAGGGCAAAGCTATCCTCCCGGCGTTTTGTTAGGCTCGCTTCAACAGACGTATTACGATCAATATTGTGGGTACGAAACAGGCACTTACTTTTCGTATACTAACTTCATTACAGCCGCTAATATCGCGAATGTTGTCACTACACTCCCCGCTTTTGGTGGGCCTGGCGGATTTGCATGCTCAAATTCATCTTCACTAACAGCCGCTCAAAATGCTGCATTATCAACACAGGAGGTTGTTAACTTTTTTGCAAGCGAAGCGCAAGAAACCACCTCAGCTTTGATGAAGTATACAACCGATGGACTGTATTTTCGCTACGAAAACGGTGCCTTGTTGATTAGTAAAACAGACACAGTTTGTCCTGATTTAAATTGCCATACTGGTTATTATCCACCCAACTATCCTGGCAATTATGTTGGTGTCTATACTTATAATGCGAGCAATCCGGCGATGACAACAACCTATACACCTTATCTTTGGTTATTATCAGATCCCGCAACATCCACTTATTATCCACAATATCAACTGGCCACAAGTCCGATGAGCTTATACTGGGGCCCTAGTTTTGTTTCAATACCACTCCTTCCAACAGACCCTACGACTTCTAATAGTCAGTTATATAAAGTGTCTAATGCAACGGTAACCAATACTTATAACATTAACGATCCTGGTGTGTTTTATCCGGGTATGTATGTTGGAATGGGCTCGCTTCAATTGACAGGAAGCTCGATGTTTTTTTATTATGGTTGGTATCAAAACAATATAGCGAGTACTGCACCTCAAATATCAGGCAATTTTGATCAATTTGTGGGAGATCCTTTGAGTGGAACAACCGGCTTTTTGCGCCAAGGCGTTATCGCTTTTGAAGGATCTTTTTGGTATTGGATGTATCGTGTGATAGGTATTAATACAACAACATTTCCTGGTCTGTTGTATCCAAGCATTCATGAATTGGCCATGGACACTTCTCGCCCTGCGTGCCATTGTTCCGGTGCCGTGACTTTAATGATTAATGGTGGCTGTAATGATTTTAATAAACGTTCACTGTATGTGAATTATTTCTCAAGTCAAGACGCATTGAATCTTGACACAACACAAGTGAATTGCAAACAAACTGTTAAATTACCAGGCGCAAAAACATCTGTGGAAATCAATGGTGCAAATTGTGTGCTCATATGCCCTGCGGGTTATACCTTGGAAGGTAATAGTTGTGTGAATGGTACGACGAAGGTTACCCCATCACTAGATACCGCAACTCAAAATTTGCAAACCTATTGTCAAACACCTATCAGCGGCGCTTATCCATAACGGGAGAATGAAGAACATTGTCATTGCTCAATCGATAGGCGATAATGCAGTAACGTGGGGCTACAATTTTGATTCATTGAGGTTTTATGAAGAACAAGCTTACTCAACAACTTCCTGCATTTATACTATTTGGTATTGCTCTTGCGCTCCTTGTAGGCCTTTTTGTTGTATTTGCCTATGTGCTGTTCTGGGGAATCGTCTTAGGGACTGTTCTTTGGTCATGTGTCTTTATTTTATCGTATTTTCAAAAACCTCACGCACATCAGAAGGGACGGATCATTGACCATGACGAATTCAAATAAGACACGCGCAAGTCTATTACGCTCTGCTTGGCTGATCTTAGTCTCCCTTATATACACAGGGTATACTTGTCTACGATCAATTTATATGGGATGTCGTTTCAAAACACCTCAGCGCCAATGGGTGGATGATGAAATACACCGGTGGAGTCTTCGTATGTTGAGGCTTTTGAAAATTCAGTGTACTGTGCATAATCCTCATCATGTTGCACCCCGAAAAGGTCATAAGACCATTATCATGTGCAACCATAGCAGTTTGTTTGATATCCCAATTGGATTTCAAGCGTTCCCACATCAAGCAATTCGTATGCTCGCAAAAAAAGAAATGGAGAAGATACCCTTCATGAAATATGGGATGAGCGCAGCAGAATTTCCCATCATAGACAGACACAATAGAGTACACGCGATTCGCGATCTTGAAAAAGTCATGAAGCTTCTTGAAAGCGGTATTGTCATGTGGATCTTCCCCGAAGGAACACGCTCCTCGAATGGACATGTCGCACCTCTTAAAAAAGGCGGATTCATCACTGCAATTCAAACAGAAGCAACCATCATCCCCATCGGTATTCGCGGTGCAAATCGAGTACTACCAGCACGAACAACACATTTCAACTTAAATCAACACGTTGAAGTTCACGTGGGTAAAGCCATCGATGCTTCGTTACACACGTTGGAAAATAAAGACGTGCTTATTCAAGAGGTATATGATTCGCTTCGAGAACTTACTGGGCAGACTGAAGAATCTTCCTAACGCTCTCTGGAACAAAATTAGTAATATCACCACCAAGCAATGCAATCTCTCGAACAAGGCTTGAAGAAATAAACATACAATTTGACGATGGCGTTAAAAATATCGTTTCAATATTTTCTGATAGTTGACGATTCATGCCTGCTAACTGAAATTCATATTCAAAATCAGAAACCGCACGAAGTCCTCTCACAATAAAACGTGCTTTTTCCATTTGCATGAATTGCACGAGTAATTGCTCAAAACCAAGGACTTTAACACCCGGTAAATGTGTTAGCGCATCCCTTACACAAGCAATGCGTGTTTCAAAAGATAAGGAGGGCTGCTTTTTTACATTTTGCCCCACAGCAACAATAAGCCCAGGGAAGAGCACTGTCGCACGCTCAATAATATCGATATGCCCATTTGTAATAGGATCAAATGTCCCTGGATATACTGCTTTATGATTCATAATCAAGATAGAATTTGCACCTTCAAAAAGTCTAGCGTATTGTTAGCAATAAAACCATCTCTCCAAGGACCGTTTATGATAAAATATCGTGCTTTTTACATGATCACTTTAAGCCTTTTTTTTTCCGCATGCACCACCGTTCAAGAAAAATCACCTGATGAATCAACCGCGCTTGTAAAACAAAAAAATCCATCGCATTTAATGCAGTGGCAACTCACCGGTGCTATCGCAGCGAAACAACACAAAAAAGCATGGAGTGCCTCACTCACCTGGGAGCAATCTAGTCAAAACAATTATCGGCTCTCTCTCTTTGGTCCCATGGGGGGGCACGCCATCATCATTGAAAAAAATCACGGGATCGTCACTTATCAAGAAGGTCAATACACACAACAATCTCGAAATGAAGAAGCCCTGATCTATCAAAAAACAGGGCAAAAATTACCACTATCACATTTGTTTTATTGGGTGCGTGGACTCAAAAGTCCTGGAAAAGCGACAGAACTTAAAGATGCATCAGGTCACCTCATTCAACTAAAACAAGCTGGTTATACGCTCCATTATACCAATTATCAGGTCGTCGATGGCTATGATTTACCCACAAAAATTCAAATAGAACATGCAAATGGGTGGTTAAAATTAATCATCAAACAGTGGGTAACGTATGCATAAAGCGCTCAGCTTGCTTTTTTTAATCTGCTGCCATACTGCATCAGGAGATACGAATACACCATGGTTTACAGGTCCTTTATTAGCTGAACCTGCCGCTACAATAGAACCAGGAAAAGTCAACATTGAATTATTTAATTTTAATTTTGATTCAAATGCCGTCTATGATAATCAAACCCAAGTCACACCTGTCTCACCTAGTATCAGTCATCAGATAATTTCGCAGATCACTATTGGTTTGGCCTCTGGGCTCGATCTCGAATTACAACCCACTTTAATTAGCAACTATTTCCAAAATAAGAGGATGACCTCCCTGGGTGACACCTCCGTTATTTTAGGCATTCAAGCTTTAAAACAACATACAAATACATCCACACCAGATCTTCGCGTAGCATTAAGTGAAGTATTGCCCAGTGGTCATTATGAAAATTTATCTCAAGAAAATTACGCTTTAAATGCTACTGGGATTGGGAGCTATCAAACCGGATTAGATTTCAATTTTCAAAAACTAATTCCCTTGAAACAAGATTATTATCTCAATGCTCATTGGAGTTTTGGTTACCTCTATGCAAGTGCCGTACACATTAAAGGATACAGTTCTTATGGCGGGACCGCGCTCACGAATGGTGATGTTAAACCAGGCAGCGCTTACACACTTGACCTCGCTGGAGAATTAAGCGTCTCTCAACATTGGGCCATTGTCTTAGAAGGCTTTTACCAACATCAAGATGCAGACCGATTTTTTGGTGATTATGGTAATCTTGATCTTAACTCTCCTAGAAAAACCAGAACAGAAATTAAAAAAGCGTTATCACGACTCATGCCAACAAAGCGTAATATTAGTTCACTATTTCTTGAGCTTCCTAAAATTGGTGACTCCACGATGAATATGATCTCTTTAGCGCCTGCTTTAGAGTACAATTTTAGTAGTAAACTTGGTATCATTATGGGTTATTGGTTTAGCTTTTATGGAAAAAACACGATTGATTTCAGATCCTTTTCAATCGGACTGAATATGTTTTTATAAAAACCAGAGATATTTTCTGGAAAGCGCGTTGACAAATCATGCAAATATCTGCAAAATACGACCCGTCGAAGCACGGTGCAGAACTCTTGGCAGTGCGACGTTCTTGGGGTGTCGCCAAGCGGTAAGGCACAGGGTTTTGATCCCTGCATACCTAGGTTCGAATCCTAGCACCCCAGCCATATTTTGATATCTAGTTTTAAGCTTGGGTACCTAACTCATATTTAATATCAGACAAGAACATGCTACGCTAATCTAGTTATCTTCATACTCTAATACCCAAAGGCCACATTCATGTCAAATATGATGATATTTACAGGAAATTCAAATCAGAAGCTCGCTGAAGAAATTTCGAAACATTTAAATCTTCCTATGGGTAAAGCGCATGTTGGCACATTCAGCGATGGAGAAACATTGGTTGAAATTTTAGAAAACGTCCGCGGTAAAGACGTCTTCCTCATACAATCAACCTGTGCGCCTGCCAACAACAATCTCATGGAGTTACTCTCTATGGCAGATGCCATGCGCCGCGCATCTGCAGGACGTATTACAGCGGTTGTTCCCTATTTTGGTTATGCAAGACAAGATAGACGTGTTCGCTCAGCAAGGGTTCCTATCACCGCTAAAATTGTCGCTGATATGATGGCGAGTGTGGGTATTTGTCGTGTATTGACGGTCGATTTACATGCCGATCAAATTCAAGGATTTTTTTATATGCCCGTCGACAATGTGTACTCAACACCTATCTTATTTGAAGACATTAAACGTCAAAATTTAAGCAAAATCATGGTGATATCGCCCGATGTGGGCGGTGTTGTTCGTGCACGAGCAATGGCGAAACATTTGAATGACGCGGAGCTTTCCATCATTGATAAACGACGTAGTGGACCCAATAAATCTGAAGTTATGCATATTATCGGCGAGCCATCTCATCGAAATTGCATTATTATTGATGACATTGTTGATACGTCGGGAACGCTCTGCTCTGCTGCAAAAGAGCTAAAACAATCCGGTGCAACAAGTGTTCGTGCCTATATCACGCACCCGGTGCTCTCTGGACCTGCAATTGAGAACATTGAGTCATCATTTCTCGATGAAATTGTCGTGACAGACACAATTCCTTTAACACCCAGAGCGCAAGCATGTAAAAAAATCAGAGTCGTCAGCCTCGCTAGCATGCTTGGACAAGCAATAAAGCGTGTTAACGTCGAACAATCTGTGAGCTCAATGTTCGTTGATTAAATAGCTTATTTCAATGCCGACTTAAATAATATGTCAGTCAGCATTGAACACTTCATCAATCGCGCGAACCCACATATTTATCATCAAAATATCGTTTAAGTTTGGTTCTTAACGTGCCACGACTAATACCCAACATCACTGCCGCGCGAGACTGATTGTATTTACAATGTTCCATAACAGCACGAAATAAAGGTGTCTCAACTTCTTCTAACACGAATTGGTATAAATCCACAGGATCAGTCCCTTTCAACTCAGAAAAATATTTTTGAACTGATTGAGTCACACTTGCTGCTAAAGAAGCAGACTTCACACCAACATCATCATTCACTGCCATCACATTAACTCCTTTCAATATTTAATGGGTTTAATACAAATAGAAACAGCCGCAGTGAAGATTATCCAATCATTCACCACGGCTATCGGACTTTAGAATTGGAGCATCTCAGCAGATAGAGGACGTCCATTTACAGAAATTTGACCTGCTACAAGTTTAATATCTATCATGTAATAGGTACCTTTTTGCACAATCGCACCTGCATTGATTAATTTAACAATCCGACTTTTGGCTGCAGCTTGTGCTTGCTCATCGATACTCTGATTCACTGGGGCTGCTGTCGTATCTACATGCTCATTTTTGGCTACTGGCGTCTCAGCATTCGCCGAAACGTCTGATGCCGGCTGTTGCTGACTTTCCTGTTGCGTTAAGAGCTTTGCCTTCTCGGCACGTACCATCATAGCGCTCAGTAAAGCTTCAGGCAGTTTAATTTTGCTTTCTCCTTCAACTTTTTGCATCCACTGAAATGTATTTCCTTTATCATTTTTTGGAAGTGTCACATGAACAGAACCATCGACCTCACCCTCTGGCCCTACGACATTGAGCTCAGACACATCAAACGTAGCACCTTTACCAAATAGCTTTGGTAAGTCAGGTAAAATTGCAAGCGCAGCTTGCTGGCGTGCTACATCAGAGCCATGCTGTACATCACCCATTTTTTTATTCATATCAACAAGTGTTGCAGCATCTAAATTTTTAATTGCAAAGCTTACACGTCCTGGACCATAACTCTTCTCGTGCATCAGTGCTTTTTCAAAAGCAGCATGGAAAGACGTTCCAAAAAGTTCCTCTTCAACATCACTACTCGTTGTCATTTGTAACGCCTGTACATCGAGTATTTTCTGATCTTTAAAAGTCACTTCAAACAAAGGCACGTTTACCGTCACATCACCCAAAAACAAACCAGAAGAAGAGCGATGAATATCATAAGTCAACGTTAACTTACTCATCGATGCGGTATGTTCTGCTTGAGAAAACCGCGCACCATCAACGACAACATCACCTTCCACTTCATTCATATTAGAGGAAAATGTATGCTCACTCGCCATGCCTAACCATTGGAACTGACTATTATCTTGCTTGGAAATTAAGCGAAATGCAGGAACATCGATATGTAATAGCATTTTATTAGCATACGTCACAAAAAAAGCCACATCAAGTTTTGGTACCACAGAATCACTCGTAAACTTTTCTGAAAACTCAGTTTGATAAGCTTCAGGAACAGCAACTTGGCTATTTGCATAGCCAAGACCAAATTGTAAATTTTTATTAGCATAAA
>JAHFRX010000192.1 GCA_023266075.1 Legionellaceae bacterium
CAGTCTGTTAACTTGATTAGATCATCCCACGTTAATACAGGCTATACTATACGTGACACAGGTCAACCAGGTTAATCGTAAGTTATTGAAAAAGAATGAAATTGTTCAAACATTGACATTGAGCCCTGAAGACAATCGTCGTCTTGCAAGCTTTTGCGGGCAGCGCGATGAGCATTTGCGCATGATTGAATCTCGTCTTGGTGTAAAAATTAAACAACGTCACCGCATTGTTCATATCTCAGGAGAAACCGAAGCAGTGCGTCTTGCGGCTCAAGCCGTGTTAATGCTGTATGCCGAAACGGACATAACAACGTATTTAACGCCCGAAGATGTGCATTTGTGCTTGCAGGTTGTGCAAGCTTTGCCTGTTCAAAAAAGTCGTACGAATTTTCAAGAAATGTCCCAAGAGTTTATGGTGCGCACCAAGTCGGGCAATGTTAAAGCCCGCGGCGAAAATCAAGTGCATTATCTTCGAAATGTGATGATGCATGATATTAATTTTGGCATTGGACCATCAGGCACGGGTAAAACCTATCTTGCCGTGGCCTGCGCGGTGGATGCTTTGCAACAGAGTGATGTGTCTCGTATTGTGTTGGTGCGCCCTGCAGTGGAAGCAGGTGAGAGTTTGGGATTTTTGCCGGGAGATTTGGCAGATAAAGTGGATCCTTACTTGAGGCCTTTATATGATGCACTCTACGAGATGTTGGGTTTTGAAACGGTGACCAAATTAATTGAGCAACATGTTATTGAAATTGCACCTCTTGCTTTTATGCGCGGACGCACATTAAATAATGCTTTTATTATTTTGGATGAAGGTCAAAATACAACGGTTGAGCAAATGAAAATGTTTTTAACGCGTATAGGATTTGGATCTAAAGTGGTGGTGACAGGAGATGTGACGCAAATTGATTTACCCAAAGGTAAAATGTCAGGCTTGCGGCACGTGATTAAAGTTTTAAAAGATATTGAAGGCATTAGTTTTACGCGTTTTGAAGCCAAGGATGTGGTGCGGCATTTGCTTGTGCAACGTATTGTTGAAGCGTATGAAAAATTTGAGCGTCCTCTGAGCGATGAATAAATGAATCTGATATTGGACATTCAACGTGTGACAACTTTTGCCGTGCTCCCAACCGATCAACAATTCACAAAGTGGGTGCTGGCTGCCTTGCGACATGTTTACAAGGCCGTGGAGTTAACCATTAGACTTGTAGATCGCGATGAAATGACAGCATTAAACACGGCTTATCGCCATAAAGAAGGCCCTACTAACGTATTGTCTTTTCCTTTTGAGTCACCCCCTGGATTTGTTTCGGAGGTGCCATGCTTGGGAGATGTGGTGATTTGTGCAGAGCTTGTAACAGAAGAAGCACAGACTCAACATAAAAAAGTTATGGACCATTTTGCGCATTTAGTGATTCACGGTTGTTTGCATTTGATGGGTTATGATCATATTGATGCTAAAGAAGCAGAGATTATGGAAGCATTGGAAAAAAGTATTTTAAAAAAATTAGACATACAAAATCCGTATGCAGGGGAGGACAGTATATGAAAGAAGATGCGCCGTTGCCGCAAGAAAAACGCCCAGGATTTTTTAAGCGTTTGTGTCGCGTATTTTTGCAAGAGCCCACCAATCAAGAGCAATTGGTAGAAGTGCTCTATGATGCAGAGCAACGTAATGTGTTGGATGCTGAATCGTTGGATATGATTGAAGGCGTGTTGGATGTCTCTGAAATTAAAGTAGACGACGTAATGATTCCACGTTCGCAAATGATGGTGGTGCAAGAAAATGCTTCTATTAAATCTATTTTGCCCGTGATTTTGGAATCTGCACATTCACGTTATCCTGTGATGGATCAAGATTTTGAAAAAGTAGTGGGTATTTTAATTGTTAAAGATTTATTGCAATATGGTTTTTCAGATCAACCTAAGGAATTGTATGTAAAAAATGTGATGCGTCCTGCCATGATGGTGCCTGAGAGCCAACGGTTGGACAGTTTATTACGTGATTTTCGCGCGGGGCGCGCACACATGGGTATTGTGTTGGATGAATATGGTAATGTTTCAGGATTAGTGACCATTGAAGATATTTTAGAGCAAATTGTAGGAGAGATTGAAGATGAGCATGATATTCAAGAAGACCAACCTGATATTGTGAAACAAGCGCCTCATCAATATTTAGTGCAAGCAGCGATTACCATCGAAGATTTTAATGCTTATTTTCATTCAACCCTTGAGCATCCTGGATTTAATACCATAGGAGGGCTTGTGATGAATCGTTTTGGGCATGTTCCTAAAAAAGGTGAAACCATTATGATTCATGGGTTTCAATTCACTGTGCATCAAGCCGATGCGCGGCGAGTTATTTCAGTGCGTGTTAAAGCATTAGAATAATTGCAAATAACAGAGAGTCCCTTGGTGTCTGACACCGCGCTTAAAGGTCAAACGGTTAACAAAATTCTTTCGCGCGTGTGTCTGACACCGTTAAGAGAATAATTGCAAATAATAGAGAGTGTGATAAAATTTATCTATTTAATCGTTGACAAGGAGTTGACCATGGCAGAGAAGCTTACGTTTGAACAATTGGTAAAACAAACATTGGGATGTAACACGCATAAATTTTCCTATCATTTTTGCTCGTTTTTTAAACAGGCAGTTACAGAGCTTGTTAAAGAAAAAGAGCTGGCGCAGGAACGTATTTCATCGGTTCAGTCTGTCTCTCGTTGACAATGCGTTTCTTTAATAAAAAATAAACATATTATCCCTAAAACAAACGCGATGGGAATAACCGTTAGCGCTACGTGATAATCTTTTATAGTGAATAAAATATCCGTAGTGCTGATTGCGCTTGGATTGTGGATTTTTAACAGCCATCCGATCAAGGGCTGTAGCAATGGCGCGCCCATTGCAATGCATAACATGTTGGTAAAACCCATGGCTGTGCCTTGCGCTTCAGGCGCTACAATGTCTTTGGCCAGCGCAAAAGGAATGACATAGGCGCAAGTAGAAACGCCTAGCAGAAAAAATAAG
>JAHFRX010000193.1 GCA_023266075.1 Legionellaceae bacterium
GGTGAAACAAATGACAGATAAAGGATTTGGGCAAAGTACGTGTGTTGGTATTGGTGGAGATCCTATTCCTGGTATGTCTTTTATCGATGTATTGGCACTTTTCGAAAAAGATCCACAAACAGAAGCGATTATTCTTGTGGGTGAGATTGGCGGTAGTGCCGAAGAAGAGGCGGCTGAATTCATTCAATCTCATGTCAGTAAACCCGTTGTCTCCTATATTGCTGGTGTAACAGCTCCTGCGGGTAAGCGCATGGGGCATGCTGGTGCGATTATTTCAGGCGGAAAAGGGACGGCTAAAGATAAGTTTAAGGCATTGGAAGCGGCGGGTGTTCATACGGTGCGTTCACCGGCAGAGCTTGGAGATGCTATTGCCCGGGTGCTGAAATGAGAAACGCATTTCTGTCGAATCTTCGTCGGGAGTATGGTGAGTATTCTTTAGATGAGCAAATGATGCCAATGCTGCCGATGACGCAGTTTCATCAGTGGTTTGATGAAGCCTCTTTAAAAGAGCAGGAAGACCCAAGCGCAATGACGCTTTCAACGGTTGATGTGCTGGGTCGACCTGATGCGCGCGTGGTGCTCTTAAAAGGTATTGTGGACGATCGGTTTGTTTTTTATACCAATTATCAAAGCATCAAAGCACAGGAGATGGCCGAAAATGCCCATGTTGCACTGACGTTTTATTGGTCGACGTTGGTCCGTCAGGTGCGTATTCGTGGTGAGGTTTCACGTGCGGATGCGCATTTATCCGATACATATTTTGCTTCACGTCCTTATGAAAGCCAAATAGGCGCGATGATTTCTTCTCAAAGTCGTGTGATATTGAGCCGAGACGTTTTAGAAAAAAAATACGAGCGCGCGAAGATAGAAAATCCAGCGAGTTCTTTAGTGAAACGTCCAGCGTTCTGGGGAGGATATGTGGTTCTTCCCTACGAGTTTGAATTCTGGCAAGGTCGAAATAACCGATTGCATGACCGTATTCAGTACGTTTTGGATAAAGACGTATGGAAGCGGATGCGTTTAGCCCCCTAAGAGAGGCGATGCCACGTCGCGGCAATAATTATTAATTAACCCATAATAATCGTGACTTTGTCACGATTATTACCTATTATAATAAAGACAATATAATTTAATTCATGCAAAAATATGAAAAGAGTTGCGCTAGCGTTTGTTCAGGAGTGGCTACTGGAGCCTTCTCGTAAACCTCTTGTTGTAAGAGGTGCACGTCAAGTTGGTAAAACGTGGTTGGTTCGACGTTTGGCAGAGATTAGTGATAAACAGCTGATTGAGTTAAATTTTGAAAAAAATCCGGAATATAAGCAGTATTTTACTAGCAATGATCCTCGTGTCATTATGCGTTACCTCGAAGCAGCGTTGAAGCGTACCATTATTTATGAAGACAGCTTATTATTTTTAGATGAAATTCAAGCCGCACCCGAGCTCATCAGTAAGCTTCGATGGTTTGGAGAGGATTTGCCTGAGTTGCCTGTTATTGCAGCCGGCTCATTGTTGGAGTTTACCCTATCAAATTATGCATATAGTATGCCTGTGGGCAGAGTTGGATATTTGCATCTTGAGCCACTCACTTTTGAAGAGTTTTTGTTAGCACTGGGTCATGAGCAATTGTTTGATTTTTTAAACAATACAACGTTAAATGATTTGGTTTCCATACCATTGCCATTGCACCAACAGTTGATGATGCTCTTTACCGATTATTTAGTGGTGGGTGGGATGCCTGCGGCAGTATCCTCGTGGATTGACAAAGGGTCGTTAGAAAAAGTCGGGCATATACATTATGATTTATTGGCCACGTATCGAGATGATTTTTCTAAATATGCAGGGAAGCTCGATATCTCACGTCTAGAAGATGTGCTCATGGCCATCCCCAAATTGCTGAGCAAAAAATTTGTATATAGCCATGTGAATAAAAATATACCTTCAGCGCCACTGAAGCAAGCATTAGCGTTATTAACAAAAGCAAAGATATGCGATAAAGTGTCTGCTTGTGCTGCAAATGGAATACCCATTGCTGCTGAAGTCAAAAGTAATCATTTTAAAATGATATTTTTAGACGTGGGTTTAGTGAGTAGTTTATTAGGTTTGAGATTACACCAACTGGTGAATACACAGGATATTCTATTTATTAATCATGGTGCGCTTGCAGAGCAAGTCACAGGGCAATTATTGCGTACAATAGACCCACCTTATATGGAGCCTTCTCTTTACTATTGGATACGTGAGGAGTCGGCGTCTACTGCTGAGGTTGATTATATTATTCAGCAACAAACACAAATTTTACCGATTGAAGTAAAAGCAGGTAGTACTGGGCATTTAAAATCACTGCATGTCTTTATGGCATTAAAAAAACGCACCAAAGCAATCCGAATTAACGCGGATCTTCCCACTGTATGCGATATCAATTTTAATACACCAGTGAATGCAATTGCAAACTATCAGTTGATTTCATTGCCTTTTTATTTATTGGGACAAATAAAAAGATTAGTGGCTCCCTAAGAAATCGAAGTTTTGTCCAATGTTCAGTAAGAAAAACAAGCGACATAACCCCAGGCTGGTTGCCAAGATAACGATTTCAGACGCTTACTGAAAGAAATTTTGGTAATGAAGGGTTGTAGACCGGCTTTGTTAAAGCATAAGGCGACAATATTGGTTGTTTTGGGGAGAGAGATCAATACGATTCGGTGTGGGAAATACTGTTTTAAATACTGAAGTAGCTTGGTTTGCTGCGTGATGTTGGCAAAATTGACCGCTAATACACCGTCTGGTGTTAAGTTTTTTTGGCATAATTCAACGAAAGCGGGCGTGTTACAATGCTCGGGAAATGTTGTTGCATTAAATATATCAATCAGCAGATGATCGAATGTGGTGGTGTTTGCTTCAAGGTAAGCGTATGCATCGTTTTCTTGAATCGTTAAAAAATCGCACTGTTTCAGAAAAAAATATTGATGCGCGACGTCAATGACCGTGGGGTTGTGCTCAATGACGAGACAGGCCGTGTTTTGAGAGAA
>JAHFRX010000052.1 GCA_023266075.1 Legionellaceae bacterium
CATGCAACGCGAGCTGCTGTTGAAGAAGGAATTGTTGCTGGAGGCGGTGTTGCTTTGATTCGTGCTCAAAAAGCATTGATCAACTTAAAAGGCGATAATCATGATCAAGATATGGGTATCGATATTTTGCGTCGTGCCATTGAATCACCTTTGCGTCAAATCGTGATCAACGCAGGCTATGAAGCGTCTGTTGTGGTGAACAAAATTATTGAGAACAAAGGTAACTTTGGTTTCAATGCAGCGATTGGTGAGTACGGTGATATGGTGGAGATGGGTATTCTTGATCCAACAAAAGTAACGCGTATGGCACTTCAAAATGCTGCTTCCGTTGCAAGCTTAATGCTCACAACAGAGTGCATGGTTGCTGATCTACCGAAGAAAGATGAAGCTGCTGGTGGCGCTGGTGATATGGGCGGCATGGGCGGTATGGGTGGCATGGGCGGTATGATGTAATCGCATGTCACTTTATTAAAAACCCGCGGAGGATCTCGCGGGTTTTTTTTTAGCGTGTTTTCTGTATACTATAGAAGAAGGATAGAGCGTACATTTTTAGGGAGTCATGATGCAAAATCAACTTGTTCACCGATTAGCGATATTGTTGGCAGATACGTATACCATTTATCTTAAAACACAAAATTATCATTGGCATGTGATTGGTCCTTTGTTCAAGCCATTGCATGGTTTGTTTGAGGAACAATATGGCGTTCTCGCTGAAGCTGTTGATAGTATTGCAGAGCGGATTCGAGTGCTTGGACACCAGGCTCCTGCGACGTTCAGTGAATTTCAAAGACTTAAAACGATACAAGATGGGCATTCAGATGCGAGTGCAAATCAAATGCTCACAGACTTAGTGGGTGATCATACGACGTTATTACACGATATTAAGCAAGTGTTATTGCTTGCTGAAAAATGTGATGATGCGGGTACCGTGGATTTGTTAGATAGCCGTATTGTTGAACACGAGAAAATGCGATGGATGCTGAGTGCTTCTTGTGAGCTAGGTTCCTAAGGAACTCGTGCGAATGTGAATTTCTCGTTGCACGAACGGCATGTTGATATGCCGCTCTTTAAAAGCTCTGTTTATTTCAAAATTGATGTCACTACGTATCAATAATTTTTTATTCACATCTTTAATCAGACACGTTAATTGAAAAATAAGCGCATTTTCTCCGAAGGCCGAGAGAAAAGCGGTGGGTTTGTTACGTTCAGTTTTGACGACATCATCATGTTCATTTGCGATTTCAAGGAGTGTATCACGGACCAAGTATGTGTCGCTGTCATAAGCAACGTCGATATCAAAGGTGATGCGACAATATTTGTCGGTGAGCATAAAATTAACGACACGCTGCGTGATTAAATCGGAGTTAGGAATGATAATATCTTCACGCGCATTGGTCATAATTTGTGTTGAGCGCACACGAATCTTTTTCACAACACCTTCGACACCATCGATAGCGATACGATCGCCTGGTTTAATTGGTTTTTCAATTAAAATAATGAGACCGGATACAAAGTTATTGACAATACTTTGTAAGCCCAAACCAATACCGACCGAGAGTGCACCAGCAATAATGGCAAGACCTGTAAAATCGAAGCCCGCAATCAGTGCGCCGATGACACCAGCGATTGAGAAGCCAATGTAAGTTAAAAGAGATGCTACAGCGACTTGTGTTTCTTCTTCGTCTTCAAACTGTTGATGGGCGCTGATTTTTGTTGATATAGCGCGCGAAGCAAGATAAAGCAAGCAAAAGACGATGATGCCTAAGATAATACGTGTCGGATAGAGTGTAATGTTGCCGAGGTGAATACCATTGAGGAACTGATCATACGCAAGCTCTATTGTTTCTGTTGAAAAGCCTGTCGCTTTTGCAATTAAAAAAAGACCAAAAATCAGCACAATGAGTTGTATCGCGATTTTTAAAATTAAAAACTCAGTAAAAGTTTGCTCGGATTTATAACCTAAATAATTCATGATGTGCTGTTTCAGTGGCACATGGTCGTACATATAACGATATAGTTTTTCAGAACCCAAAATGAAGGTCGTCATGAAAAATAGAATCGTGAGTAGGATAAAACTCGCATACATCAATTGTAAGCTTAACGTTAAATACCCCATTGTTCCCAGTACCATCGGGATACTTAAGAGTGTCGTGATGCTGAATTGAAATCCTAACGCATGTTGTTTAATCCAATGGTGTGGATGTTTCGTATGGCAGTAATAAATAACAGAAATAAAACATACGAGGAGGAGGAGATAAAGATACAGTGTTTTTAAGAGTTGCCAAATCAGTGGTGAATATAATTGCATATCGACGGACCATTGACTCAAAGCGGCTGTGGTGAAAGCGGTGAGAATGAAAAATATAGATGCACGTGCAAATCGATAGTTTAGATTGTACCAATCTAAAAGTGCGCGAACAGATTTGATTTTAAAAATAAAAATTAAAGTAAACCAACTGGTGAAATAAAGACACAATAAGCTCAGTGGTCTGATGAGCTCATTGGTTTCATTATGAACATTAAGATTAAAAATAAAAGGAACTAAGAGCAGAGCGGTGTTTAAGCTGAGCGTGAGTACGGTAACGTAGAGCAGTTTAATTTGTGTATAGTGTAAATAGCGTGCTGAAAAAGTAGTTTTGCGAACGCTTATCAGAAAAAGAAGTGAGAGCATGAATGCTGTGGGTAGACTGATGAAGAGATAAGGGCGTGTCAGTGTGTCGTTGTTTGAGATGATTTTAGCGAAATTCTGTTCAATAGAGACATGGGCACTTGACTGCAGGGCTTCATAGAGTATCCAGACAGGCATACTACGAGAGAGCGTTGCTTTTTCTCGCAAAGTGATAACTCTATGTTTATAGATATCGATTTCTTCTGTTGCACGAATGGTAAATAATCGACATTCAGCTTGAATATTTGACCATTTCTTCTGTTGTTGCTCTAAGTATACCAAATCGGCACTCGTTGTTGTTTCAGCAATTTTTTTGCTTTGCTTGATAAAAACATCGATACCATTGAGTTCTTTTTGTGTCTCTTCCGTGCACAACAGCGCTTGATGGACAAGATCGGTGATAGTCTCAATTGCATCGAGAAAAGCCGTGGGTGTGGTCTGTGGTGCGGTAAGGGTTTTTTTAAGTGAAGCCAGTTGTTGGGTGGCCAGTTTAACATTGAATGTGGTGCTCTCACTAGCCCACGCCATATTCAATAGTACACCAAAGCACAAAAATACAATCATGAATTGACGCATAAACATCCTTGTTAAGACACTTTTTATGAGTCTTCGTTTTCTAAGAAGCTTCGTAATTTTTCAGAGCGAGAAGGATGCCGCAATTTACGCAATGCTTTAGCTTCAATTTGCCTGATACGCTCACGTGTGACGTCAAATTGCTTACCAACTTCTTCAAGCGTATGGTCAGTGTTCATTTCAATACCAAATCGCATACGCAAGACTTTTGCTTCGCGAGGTGTCAGTGTTTCAAGTATTTCTAATGTTGCTTCGCGTAGACCTTCCGCTGTTGCACAATCGATAGGCGAGTCCATATTATCGTCTTGAATAAAGTCACCGAGGTGCGAATCATCGTCGTCACCGACGGGCGTTTCCATTGAAATAGGCTCTTTAGCAATTTTTAAAACTTTACGAATTTTATCTTCGCTGAGCTCCATTTTTTCGGCGAGTTCTTCTGGTGTAGGTTCACGACCTGTTTCTTGTAAAATTTGCCGAGAGATACGATTCAGTTTATTGATCGTTTCAATCATATGTACCGGTATACGGATGGTACGTGCTTGGTCTGCAATAGAGCGCGTAATTGCTTGGCGAATCCACCAGGTTGCGTAAGTTGAAAATTTATATCCACGACGATACTCAAATTTATCGACGGCTTTCATTAGACCAATATTACCTTCCTGAATCAGGTCGAGGAATTGTAAGCCACGATTTGTATATTTTTTAGCAATTGAAATCACCAGGCGCAAATTGGCTTCAACCATTTCTTTTTTAGCACGGCGTGCTTTCGCTTCGCCAATGGACATTTTACGGTTGATATCTTTAATTTCAATGATATCTAACCCATGCGCTTTCTCAAAATTCATGAGCTTCTGTTGTGTTTGAAGTACGTCATGATGTATGTCTTCTACTTTGACAAGATCTAATTTTTTGCCATGCTTTTGAATCAAAGCAGGGAGCCATCCTAGCGATGTTTCTTGCCCCGGGAAGGTTTCAATAAAGAGTTTTCTAGGTATTTTGGCGCGCTCGATACATAAACGCATAATGCTTCGCTCGATATCGCGGACTTCGTTTCTTAATCCCCGGAAATATTGTGTTAAGCGGTCGACTTCGCGTGAGGTCAACTTGAGCTTCAAAAAAGACTCACTCATTTGTTCAATGACTTCGAGTGTATGCTGATGTTCGCGACCGTGTGTGTGAATGCTATCAACGACAATGCGATGGTTTGCGCGCAGTTCGTCAAAGTATAATTGTGCTTGTTCTGGGTTTGGGCCTTCGTCAACTTCGATGATGCCACTTCCGCCCTCATCTTCATCTTCATCTGGGAGTCCAAGTGGTTCTTCGAGCAGTGCTTCAGACGCTTCAAGCATTGAGCCAATATTCGACGCAGGCGCCTCTTCAGTGTCAGTATCCACAAAGCCATTGATAATATCGCTTAAGCGCAATTCTTCTGTGAAAATTTTATCGTAGTCAGAGAGCACCAACTGTATTGTTTCGGGATAGGCTGCGAGCGATTTTAGGACTTGATAAATACCTTCCTCGATGCGTTTAGCAATACGAATTTCGCCTTCGCGCGTTAGGAGCTCTACTGTTCCCATTTCGCGCATATACATGCGTACAGGATCGGTCGTTCGACCGGACTCTTTGTCGACAGATAGCACGACATCGGCCGCTTCTTCAACATCGTCTGGCGCCTCTTCGGTGTTACCGAGTAGTAAAAGCTCATCGTAGCTTGGCGGTAATTCGAAGACTTTAATATTCATACCCTCGAGCATGGTGATGATGACATCAAAGTGCTCTGTGTCCACGATATTAGGCAACAAATCGTTAATCTGTGCGTAAGTGAGGTAATTCTGGTCTTTACCTAAACTGATGACTTTGGTAATTTGCGATCGTTGTTGCTCATGGTCATTTGTGGACATATGGATTATCTAATATAAAAAATAGGCAATAAAAATGGCCAATTATAAACTGCATTGACCCAACATACTAGTAGGAAAGCGTTTGTTTTTTATGTTTAACGAGATCTTGTAATTGATGCTGCTCTTCTGTGTTTAGACCTTGTTCTTTTGCGCGTTTCAATAGTGCTTGAATTTCGCGCTCGTGTGTTTTTTGTAGTAAAAAGGCTAACGTATCATTGAGTTCTTGATGAACGGCACTTTCTAAGACCAATGTTTCAAAACTGGCTAGTTTTTGAATCGTTTCAAACCAAGTTGAATCACGAAATCGTTCGACTAAAGCCGCTGTGGTGAGATGAGGCAGGGTTCGAATCGTGTCCATCAGCTGCGCTATCATCGGATGAACTTGAAAGCGTGTGGGTGGGTAATTTTTTTCAAGTGCAAGATATGTTTCTGGATATTGCAACAGCAGTGCAACAGCAATGCGTGCGGGTGTGCGTTTAATCGATTGCTGTGCGATGGGTAATATGGTTGGTGTGCTTAAAAGACGCGCCAACTGGTCGATATCAAGATGTGTGCGTGTGGCTAATTCGTGCATTATGAGTGATTTGAAAGGGCAGTCAGGTATTTTATCTAATAATGGTTTTGCAAGGTGTATCAATTGATTTTTGCCTTGAATCGTTGATACATCAACATTAAATTGTATTAACGTCAGTAAATATTGATGAAGTGGGTGTGCATTTTCAAGCATGTTTTGAAAACCACGCGGACCATGTGCGCGGATATAGCTGTCTGGATCATGCGCTTCGGGTAGGAAAATGAATGAGGCGCTGAGCGTGCTATCGAGTGCAGGTAAAAGACTTTCGAGTGCTTTTTGTGCCGCTTGTTGTCCTGCATTGTCTCCATCAAAGCAAAATATAATGTGGCTCGTGTATTGCGCCAAGAGTTGAATGTGAAATAGACTTGTTGCAGTACCCAGTGTTGCCACCGCATTTGAAATACCGTTTTGTGCGAGTGCGATAACATCCATGTAGCCTTCTACCACAATGATCTGCTGAGGATGAGGGTCTTGTTGTAAGACTTGAAACAACCCATATAACTCTCGATTTTTATGAAAGATGGCCGTTTCAGGTGAGTTTAAATATTTGGGTTTGTCTTCTTTTTCAAGGGATCTTCCACCAAAGCCAATGATGCGCCCTTTTTTATCGTGGATAGGAAACATCAAGCGATGACGATATCGATCATAGTTCTCTTTGTGATGTTCTTTTTGAATGAGCATTCCCGTTGCGAGGAGTGCTTCTTGGTGTGTCTGAAACGCTTTAGTTTGTGTTAACACATGCCATCCTTTGGGGGCGTAGCCTAATTGAAATCGTGCTAATACATCTCCTTCCACACCACGCTCTTTAAGATAAGTGAGTGCGGGCTTGTCACCGAGCATGAGTGTTTTTTGATAAAACAACGCGACATAAGATAACAGTTGGTAGAGATTGACATGTTGACGGGGTTTTGATGCTGCGTCGCGTGGGACGTGGAGCCCTGCGCGTAATGCCAACGTCTCAACGGCTTCAGTGAAGCTTTGGTTTAAATATTGCATTGCAAAACTAATGGCGTTGCCACTGACACCGCAACCAAAGCAATGATAAAACTGTTTTTTAGCAATCACATTAAATGAAGGTGTCTTTTCATGATGAAAAGGGCAGCATGCTACAAAGCTGTTTCCTTGTTTTTTAAGAGGGATCAAACTATCGATAAAGGTCACAATATCAGTTTGACTGATTAAATCGTCAATGAAGGAGCGGGGGATAAGGCCCACGATTATTCTGAACGGTTGAGTTTGGCTTTAACCCACTGACTAACTTTGCCCATATCAGCGCGCCCTTGTAGCTGTGGCTTGATGTGCGCCATAATTTTACTCATATCACTGGGATGATGGGCAGGAATCTCAGCAAAAGCTTGCTCGACAATCGTCATAATCTCAGTCTCAGTCAGCGGTGCTGGGAGGTAATGTTGGATGATGGCAAGCTCAAACGTTTCTTGAGCAACCAGATCGTCACGACTTGCCGCTTGATAGTGGCTGATAGACTCGTGACGTTGCTTTGCCATTTTATCAAGAATACCCAAAAATCGCGCATCATCCACCACAAGACGCTCATCGACTTCAATTTGCTTCACTGCAGCAGAAATAAGTCGCAAAACGTCCAAGCGCTGTTTATCTCTTGCACGCATGGCCTCTTTGATATCTTGTTGTAAGCGTTCTCTTTGTGTCATGACGAAGGCTTCAAATTTACTTGCGACGTCTTTTAGAGGATTTACTCATGACGACATCACGTGCAATTTTCTTCAAGTGACGCTTGACAGCAGCAGCTTGTTTGCGTTTACGCTCAGCCGTTGGCTTTTCATAAAATTCACGACGTCGTAATTCAGTTAGAAGTCCCGCTTTCTCACAAGAGCGCTTAAAACGGCGCAGTGCATATTCAGGATTTTCGCCTTCTTTCACGCGAATACTTGGCATTCAGTAACCCTCAAAAATTAAAATTAGACCAAACAGGTTGAAGATTGTAGTGACCGCAACCCGTTTCGTCAAGTGATTCTCCGTGAATCGTTGAAAAATAGTACTCAGGATGATTCTCAGGAGCTACTACCTCGTCTTGTTAATACGCTCTCTTAAGTTGTCGTCCCCGCGCAGTATAGATCATTTGCTCCGTAAATATGCGCAGTATAATATTTAATTTTTTGAATTTGATGTGATGAATCGAGTAAGTTTGAAAATAGTGCTTTTAAGTCGAGCCATTTATGAGCCGAGTTTTTGAGACAACCATAATACAAGTTAAATCCATCTACGTAAATGGTTGTTTGTTTTTTATCCATTTTATAAAGCCACAAAAAACAAGAGCCCCCGAAGAGGCTCTGCGCCCAAGGAGAATAGTCCATGGGGAAGTAGTATCGTGATTATATTAAACAATAGCGCTATATGTCAAATTTTTTTTGGACTGTTAATTCTCCGTGAATCGTTGAAAAATAGTACTCAGGATATGATTCTCAGCTACCTAGTAAAAGGCTTGTGTGTAGTGACCTCGTCGCCCTCAATGACAACTCTTTTTTTATCATCTCTTGAGGATTGCTGTTGTTGCTGTTGACGCTCCGCTTGTAGTGTTGCTCTGATATCTCTCTGAGCTTCTTCTGGAGGGTACTGTTCTAAGATAGGTCTTACATCTGCTTCTTCGGCCTCATCATTGGCATCCATCTCCTCCTCATCCTCAACACCCTCATCGCTATTCACCCTGTTATCCTCATTCGTCGTAGCCTCATTATTAGAGAGACTTTCTTTTTCAACAGGATCTGTCTTAGGATTCCAAAATTTATGGGCACCGTATACAACACTTGTTCCGAAAAACGCTGATGCAAGTAGTCCTAGACCATATCCAATTTGTTGAATTACGGGTAATGCGTTAAATCCTTGGTAGAGCTGATAAGCAAACGGCGAAGCACCATGAAGCGCTGGCTGAACCACATAGTGTAGCGCACCGCTAAAAGCGACGTTGGCGAAGTGCACGATGGGTCCTCCTAACGCTTGGATCATGCCACCTAAGTGTACCCATGCACCGCCAGATACAAGATAAGGTAAAACAGCCACCTTAAGGTTATACAATATCATGAGGGCAAAGGGTGTAGCAGCCCCGTGGCTCACAGCGCAGATAACAAGCGTCAAAACAACAACTGCAATAATGACACCAATGACAATCAATGCTTTCGTTGAATCAGACATCTTTTTGTTTTGTTTAGGTAAGTCTTTGTGTAACTTCTGCAGTGCTTTTAAAGCATTTGGGTGTGTTGGATCCGCTAAAACAATTGCGGATTGATTCAGTGTATCAGCCAATTGCCTCATCGGCTTTTCCATGTCTTTAATTTTACCTTCTTTGTACAGTTTAATGATATTTTCTTTTTCTTCGTCTGCGGCAGCCATTAAGTCGACGATGGTCTTGTCAAGTGCTTGATCTAAAGCATCATTACGCTTGGTATCTAATACATTTCTACTATCACGCTCAGCGCTTTTTTCGGCCACGACTTTTAGAAGAAGCGCTTTTCCTGCATCGTACATCTCAATCCCTGGAGATTGTGCATATTTATTGTCTTCTTGATGATAAGCGTCTATCGCCTCTTTTAGACGCTGTGCGTCTTCTGCTTTTTCTGGATCAGCTTTTTTGAAAGCCGCAAATGTTGCGCCAAACATACGATTAGATTTCTGTTCCAAACTGAGATGCTCATTTCGTTTTGAGATTTCGGCAATTTGCGTATGAATGCCTTCTAAGCGTTGATAGGCCTCTCCTGCCCGCGCTAATCCCTCCCGCCCATTGGTGGTGGGTAACGATAAAGAACGTATGATGTCTGCTTCTTCAGTAAAGAGCTTTGACAATTTTTGAAATTCGCGTGATTTTTCTTCATCTGAGGTCTTCTCATTATCACGTACATTCTGATAGGCATCGACCATAATACCTTGGTGAGCTGTTTTAATAAATCTGCGAAGGCTGTCATGTGCACCCAATCCATGTGCACCCAATTCCCGCGTCATATTGTCATTAGCCTGCTGGATTGACTCAAATGCTTTTCTAGACTGCTGAATTGCCTTCTCCACCTCAGAAATTTTTGGTGTTTGTGGTAGTGTT
>JAHFRX010000053.1 GCA_023266075.1 Legionellaceae bacterium
ACCTTTTCTTCTTTTCCACCATCAGCCAACGGGTGCGTTTCACCTTCTCCTAAAGGTCTTCGATCAAGCTTATGATTTCTTCTCTCATTAGGAGCACGCACAATAGGCGCTGCTTGCATGAACGGCCCGAAGAAATCATCATCCCCTAACTGCGGTTCATGTGCCTCTTCACCAGCAATTGGCTGTCGCGCTGCTGCAGTGAGCATCGTCATCGCCGCCATCAAGTCTGGCTCGTCCGTATAAACCGCGACGGATAACAGTAAGGCAGCCATTGTGTTAAGTACATCTGCTGGCGAAACCGCTGCTTCAGAAGCTGGTTGTTCTGCCTCCCATTGACGTAATCTCTCTTCCACCTGTCGCACTACTCGTTCAGCGGCAGGCAAAGCCACTTCATGCCCCTGTACCGCATCACCTAACAATAATCTTAAGTCTGGTTGAGAACCTCTCGACATATCTTCAATACGTTGAAGTACACCACCAACTTGTTTAGCATCTAATCTCACGCCACGCTCTCTTGCCTCATCAAGCACAACCGAAAGTCTTGCCGCATCTTCAACTGTAACGAGACGAACAAACACGCCCTCTCTTCTTCTTAAATGACGAAGTACTATATTGATTGCATCTTCATTCAGCATATCTGATCGAAGATAAAGTACATTCACACGCTCTTGGCCATCTGTAGCCAATACAAGCCGACGAGATGATGGGTCTACCAATCCAAGTAATATATTTTCAACATCATCGATTGCTTTTATATCAGCATCAGGCATTCTCCTTAATTCTTCGCAGCGATGACGAATATCGAGTGCGGTAGCATGACCACCAGCGACAATAGCAGCACCCAGATCACCAACTCCGCCTATCGCTGGACGCGAAGACTCCTCCCCCGCTCCTAAAGAAGGATTATTTCCTCCGCCAGATAATACTTGTCGCATCACAGCAGGTAGTCGTCGATGCGAAGAACCCAATCCAGCGAATAATCCTGCCACAACAGCCTCCAATGGGGCACGATCGACAACACGCATAGCATGCCCAACAAGCTCTCGAGTATCTTTATCTAAGTGAGCCCTGAGATCTGCCACCGCTTTATCTAATTTATTTACTCTGCCTCTAAAGTTATCTATAAACGCGTAAACCTCTCTCTGAACTTTCGATCTTGCTTCATTTCGATACGTGTTGATATGATCAAATTTTACTTTCATGTCACCCAAACGGCCCATGACCGGCGCTAATCTTTCCTCAGCTTCGGCAATACTCAACGCACCTTTGTTATATTCAGTAATAGTAGCTTTGATTTCTTCATCAATAACATCAAAAGCCGTTTCAAGCTCGGCCATAACGGTAGACGCTGTTTCTGGTCTATCGATGATTGGATTATCACGGCGCACTTTCGCTATTTTTAATTCATTACTGAAATCATTCAGCCTTATTGTAAATTGATGACGTTCCGAAGGAGTAATATTTGCCGCGTTAAGTGCTTTTCTTAATGCATCAATACCCGCATCATCCTTGACTGGTCTCTTTTGAAACTCAGCAAATGCGATAGCCAACACCTGTGCTCCCTCACTATGGTGAGAGCTTCTTTTAGTTTTATTTTGTTTTGCACGTTTCCGTTCTTCTGCTTTCATGAATTCTGCTGCCACGTCATCACCTGGTGATGTCTTTTGATGTTTTTTCATAAATCCCCCTTTCATTGAAGTATCTTTACGTGCTTTAAGCGTGTTCTGATAAAATGACGAGACCGCCTTAGAAAACGTTTGCTGTGCATCCACTGAATGCATGGCAGCCCAGATCTTTCCAGTACAATCTATATCTTGTGAATTAGGCGCTTGTTGTTCACTGTGTAACGCACCACGTAATCTCTCTAACGAATCACGAAGCGTCGCTAATTCTTCAGACATAGGACTTATCCGCGTTCGTAAACGTACTGGCAGAACAATTTGATGAGCTTTCAATTGTTCTAATACTGCTTTCATTTCTTCATCAACACGACTTAATGTAGCCAAAACTGCATCAACACGATCTATTTTTCCTGATAGACTCAATCGTGTGGCTTGTAGCTTCTCTTCCTGAACTGCAGGAGAAGTGGGCACGGCGACGGGTTCATCTTCCTTACGTTCTTTCGAAATCACATGTTGCGCAACATCTGTGTGTACTGCCGCTCTCGATTCAAACGCCAGCCATTCTTTAGCGAGCTGCAACAGTCTTTCTTTCTCAGATAAACTCATCGAATGAACCGGTTGAGATCCAGTAGCAGCAATAGCAGGTAACTTCGACGATTCTGTTTGAGTGAGTGTGCGAAGAACCATCTCTTCACCGACTAGACCCATACCTCTGGCTGCTGATAAAGGCAATACCCTGGCCTCCACATGCCGAGCGCCACGCAGTTGTTCTGATAAAGTTAAAAGAGCCGCTCTATTTTGTGGGTTAAACAACGCTTCTCGTGTAAGACTCATGTTCACAGAACCTTCTGGTCCTTCAAACGTCAACAACAAGACATCGCTTTTACCCATACGTACAATATTGTTAAGAATCGCACCAGCAGGCCCTGTGCTTGCAGCAGCGCTCGCGACCAACTTCTCATAAGCCGCGGCAGTTTGCTGAGGTGTTAGATGTGATGTAGGTGCTTGGCTCGTCATTCCTAAAGCTGAAACAAGCGTTCCAAGAGCGGCGAGTGGCGCTCTTCCAAGTGATCGCTGAACCGCTGGGTCATTCACATTCAAAACGGGGCTCTGCTCTATCAAACCATCCAACACAGAAAGAATCTTCTGAGGATCATCACCATACAATTTTTGAAGAGAATCAGCCGTCTCAGACGGCACCAATGCCAACATCCACATTGGGTCTCCATGAAATGGCGAGCGAGGAATCGCGGATAAGAATTGTTGCATAGATGCGGGACGTGACAACACTTCTGGGTCACCTCGTGTAAGACTTAAAACATTACCTGCAGCGTTTACTTCTACGACCATTACATTCGCATTCGATGGCACCTGCGGTACTTGCACCGTCATCTCAACACCGGCCGTATCATCATTCTGACGCTGACGATATGCAGCCAGGATAGTCTTAGCCACAGCGACACTACTAACAAAAAGAACAGCTCCCAAACCTAAAAATGGCATATCATTCTCCCAACACTCAAAACCGCAAAAGAAGCGAACGGTTTAATCCAACTATAACGTTAGTATAGACTATGTTTTATTAATTTTGCCTTAATATTAAATTAAGTGGCTATTTAAATTAATAAAGCAATTATAAAAACGCTCATTATACCAAAAAAGAGCATTCAATTGAAATAAATAAGTCTCTATGATTATAAAATATGAGATCAGGTCATGTTAATAACGCTTAATATAACAACTTGGCAAATAAAAAGTGCAAGAATTGATACGATAAAATCGTTAACAGCGACGCAACAGGAAGCGTCAAAATCCAAGAGGTAAAAATATTACGAATCACAATCAAATTTAAAGCGCCGATACCACGCGCTAGCCCAACACCCAGCACCGAACCCACCAGCGTCTGTGTCGCCGAAACGGGAATACCCACACTCGTTGCAACCACAACTGTCGTCGCCGCGGCCAATGTCGCTGCAAACGCGCGGCTTGGCGTTAATGCGGTGATAGAACTGCCTACCGTCTCAATCACACGCCGCCCATACACCAAAAAACCACAGAGCACACCCAAACAACCCAACAAAACAATCCACACCGGATAACCTGTAGATTGAATATCTTGATGTCTGTGTGTAATTAAGCTATGCACAATTGTTAATGGCGCCACTGTCAAAGAAACATCGTTGGCCCCATGTGCGAATACCATCGCACATGCAGTCATCGCCATTAATACAGCAAAATACTTCTCAACTTGCAAAAACCTATCACGCCGACGCATCTCTGGGCGCTCTTGAATATGCCGAATTCCCAATAATCCAATACCCGTCACCAAGATACTGGTGAGTAACGTCATCGCAATACTTTGCTGAATATTCAAATGAATATGAAAGTGTTTTAAACCTTTAAAAACGGTGATAAACGATAAAACCGAACCGACTAAAAATAAATAAAAGGGAATATAACGCTTTGCTTTCTCCAGCACATCGCGCTTTGTAAAAATAAGTAATTGAATACTCGTGAACAAGGCATACGCTGTGATCCCCGAAATGACCGGTGATGTCACCCAACCAATGGCAATATGGCTGACTTGTTTCCACTGTATAGCATCGCTCCCTAAGACTAACCAACCAAAACCAACCATTGAACCCACCAATGCATTGGTGATAGATACTGGCACACCGAGAAGACTAGCCAAATTCATCCACACCGTGCAGGCCAGTAATACACCTAACATACCTTCAATTAAAATGTGCGGTTTTTCCATGAGTTGCATCGTATTGATGATTCCATCGCGCATCGTTTCTGTAACGTCGGCACCCCCTAAAAAGGCTCCCGCAAACTCAAAAATAACCGCTATCAACAATGCTTGCTTCACCGTCACGGCTTTTGAGCCCATGGTGGTACTCATCACATTCGCTAAATCATTGGCGCCAACGCCCCAATTCATCAGAAAGCAAAAAATAATCGCGAGAATTAGGAAAATACTGTTGTGATCCATAAGACGTTGTTACCGGGCAATAAGTATTTGTAAACGACCACCCACTGTCTGGGCATGGTCGGCCAAGTCGCCAATCCATTGAACCAATTTATAAAGAAACATCAACTCCAAAGGAGGCAGCGTATGTTCTATTGTAAAAATTCTATCTCGAATATTAGCAAGCTGACCATCACTATCGTGCTCTATCTCATCTAGTGTGACGATCATTTCTTCAACAATAGTAACCTCACTCCCTCTAAATCCACTCTCAAGCAATTGATCAAGCTCGTTAATGGCTTTACATGCTTGTTTTGCTGCATCCAAGCAACGCAGTAAAAAAGGCATAAATAACGCTTCGACTGTAGACGGAATATGCATTTTTCGACTCAACACTAAACTTGCGATGTCTTGAGCTTTGTTTGCAATCCTGTCTTGCGCACTCAATAACTCTAAAAGATCAGTACGCGCAACGGGTAGAAACAAACCCGTTGGTAAATGCAATCTAAGATTACGTTTGATGATATCCGCATCTTTTTCCATATCGGAGATCTTCTCTTTCAACTCACCCGCCACTTGCCAGTCTTCTTGCAAGATCGCCTCAAAAAAAGGATAAAGCTGCTTTGCACAATGATAAACTTTATGCATGTGCTGCTCGATGGGCCGGATCGGCGAAGGACCAAACACGTTAAAAATACCATTGACCATAGCGGGACTCAACGCCTATCAAAAATCATACACAATTGGTCATATGATACACGATATCAAGGATGACGTAAAAAGAATTGATGCCGTCTTGAATATTAGAACAGACCGAACCCCAGCCGCATCACTCTGAGCATGCTGGGGTTTCATTGTCTCTAGTTTGTTGGGCTACCCACCTTTACTGGGTTTTATGTCCATCGCGTCTTCTATTCCCTGAATCGCCATATAGAGCGCAGTCTGGTATTCCAATTTAGCGGCATAGACAGGAAGACGTGGGACACTCAGCGTATGAGTCCTGTCGCTTCTGTCGATCCTTTTGCCACTCAAGATGGCTTGCGCCTTATCCAAGTAATTTAAAATGGATTTGATAGCAACGATAAAACTGTGCCAAATCCGAGTAACCATCGGGTCTTTAACGCCTAGGATTTTTTCAATCAAAATTTTCGACTCATCCTGAAGTTTTTTAAATGCTGCACCATCTCGTTTTGAAAGTTGGAAAGCCATCATGAGTTTTGCCATGTCTTTTGCTATCGGATCAAGTGCCGGAACGGCCTTCTGTAATTTAAGTAATGCATCGGATAGTTTTTTGATTTGCTCGTCAATATCTCTATTGAGTCGCTCCATCCTCCGCTGCCACACCACTTCATCATTCGGATTAGCTCGATTTTCTTTATTACCTAACCATCCCATAATGTGTTTATCTTTTGTCTCAACAACCGTCCGAGCATCTACCCGCTCTCCTGGCGAAGTATCAGGACCATGAAGGACAGCTTTAGCTCGATTTAGCTCTCCAATGGCCTTTCTCATTTGACGCCGGCTTTGAATAGGCTGTTCTCTGGCCGCTTCATTTTCTTCTGCCACTTTTTGCATTCTCACGGGTCTTTCAGCAACATGCTTATCCCATGCGGCATGCTCTTCTGCAATCTCAGCGGCTCTTTTTGTGGCCCACACATCAACTGGACGAATCTCAGGTCGGAGGGTCTGTTTCAATTCTCGAAATCTACCCAAAAAACGCTCAACTCGCTCATCTTCAAGACTTTCCTTTTTTAGATAGCTGCTAACATTTTCAACCTCTTGTTGAAACCATGTCTCGAATTTATTGATTGCTGTATCGTCTATATCACCCAGCGTACGTACACGTTTCGCAAATTCATCCAGCCTTTTTGAAATAGCGTTGATGACACGATTCAACTGCTGTGGGGTTTTAATTTTACCATGAGTAATAGGCATCACAATCTCCAAAATTAAAATGTTTCTTTTATTATACTAGGCTTATTTAAAATAAGCAAATTGATTTAATACAATTCAGATAAGTGGTAGTGAAAGCCAACGTAAAGAATGGAAAACATCAACAACTCGCGAAAATCTGATAAAATCAATTATAATGTTCTTAAAATATATCGGAACCCATCATCATGACCTCTTTGCCAAAATGCCCTCAATGTCATTCAGAATATACGTATGAAGATGCTGGCACATTTATTTGCCCTGAATGTGCACATGAATGGCATCAGGAAGCAGCAGATAAAAGCATTATAGATACACAAATGGTTAAAGATGCTCATGGGAACACGCTTCATGATGGTGACACCGTTAGCGTCATTAAAGATTTGCCAATAAAAGGGGCATCACAAGTGGTTAAGGTGGGCACTAAAGTCAAAAATATCAAATTGGTTGAAGGAGATCATAACATTGATTGCAAAATAGATGGCATTGGCCCTATGAAATTAAAATCACAGTTTGTGAAAAAAGTTTAAGAATCTATTTGCTAGTACGCGCCATGCCTAGTGCACGATATTTATTATCTCGCTACTTTTTGCTAAAAGATGGTCGATAAGAATAATGTCTAACAGTTTATTCAGAGAGGAATCATGCATAGGTTTAATAGAAATGATTACATCAGTGGCATTTATGGGGAAGAAGGCAAAGCTACCTTGATGCCCACTAAAGAGGGCGTTGAACTTATTGCACAGTATTTAGGCATTAAATATGGTGCTAATATTTGTTGTCCTGTCAGGAACTATACGTTTCGCTATACGCTCTTAGGTTGGGATTATCAAGGACCACCATACCGACGTTATGTATCGCCAGATACACCTAAATGTTACGATCTGATTCAGGCCGCAAGAGCCGTTGGGGGAGAGAACCATCGACAAGCATTTATTTTAGAAATTATAGGCGGGATTCATGCTGTTTTTATGGCTTATATCCGAGAAGCATCAAGTGAAATGATTTTATACAGCGATTCAATAGGCTCCTCATCTGAAATCGCGAATCAAATTCATCAAAAAACGGGCTTGGATGTTTTTATAACACCCCGGCCGAATGCAAGACAGGAAGATCAGTTCAGTTGTTATACAGATGCATTGGTTTTTGGACGAGATGTCACTGGTATTTCTCCTACAACAGGACACTATCTGATTCCAAATTTGTCTTCTTTATTGAGCGCAAGAAGTTTTAAGATAAGCGATGGTGTGTATGAAACACTTTTACCGAATGATTTGTTAAAAACCGCACAGCGTTCTGATTTTATTCACAAAAATGAAGATAAAGATAGATTAACTCATCTCATCCATAAACAAGAAACACTGCATGCTTTCAGAAAACGCTACAGTGAAACATCGTCATATACAGAGGGCACAACAAAAGAAATATCTTCTTATCTGCGGATAAAAAGTGAAAAATATGTTTTGAACATGGAAATTCAATTTTATTTAAATGAAATAAATGAAGAACTTGGTGGTACACTATCCAAAGAAAAAAAAATGGACTTTATTAAGCATGCGAAGCGTGCTCATCAAGAAGAAAGGGATTTGTATGATGTTGCAGCAGAGACATTTTTAGCACAACATGCCACGTATCATCAGCAGGAAGATTCCATATCTCCTCATCCTCACGATTACCCCAAATCCGTGATCCCAGATATTTTATCTTCAGAAGAGAAAACACGCATTGCAGTTCGTTTTCATCAAGCACTTGCTCATGATGAGTTAAGTAAAGACATGATTAAAGAAATATTAAGCGGTAAACATGGATTAGCTGCTTTAGATGATTTATTGCAAACTTATGCTCAATATTTTTCAGCAGTATTATGTATTCAGCTCATTTATGAAGCCATTTACGAAGACATGCACGTTAGTCCATCTGCTGTTAACAATATGCGCTCAAGGATATATGATTATAATCTTGGTCAGTTACCTGCAGGAAATTATGATCCGCGCATCATCAATTTAATGTTAAGTCATGAGGGCGTGATTCAGCATTTGCACAAACGGCATGAATTATATATCCTGGCTCAGAAAGATACCTATATCGCCGAACGATTGTTGATGGAGTACCCTCAATTGTTTGATAAAAAAGAAATAACTGCATTGCAATGGATTGTAGAAAATGTTCCAGATACTGCTTATCAAGATGAGCTTACGCGATTACGTACATTTAAAGAAACACCAGAAGAACGAGGTCCTTCCATTTCGTGATCCATACTGCAGGTGCTCGAACTGAAGCGGGTCTTGAGGCCATACGAGCCAGCAATCGCAGACGTAAGAAGCAAGAGCCGGTGATATCTGCATTCACGGCCTAAAAAGATCACACAGGGGTTAAAATAGCTCGCTGTGCGATCCTGTTCTGGCAAGTAACAACAGGTCATCATATAGCTTGTAGATCAACAGCCAGTCCGGTTTGATATGACATTCACGATAGCTTTTCCAATCGTTGATCAAAGCATGATCGCGGTATTTTTCAGGCAAAGATTGATCGTTGGCCAGCAGCTCAACCACGATTAAAAAATCTTTCTTTTTATATCGACCCGACGCAGCAATTTTTTTGAAGTCACGTTTAAATTGGTTTGTTTGCTCTATTTGTCGCACGTGTCATCCCACTCTTTACTAAGTTGATCTAATGATGTTGGGCTAGTCTTCTCACCACGATCGGCAGACTCAAGAGCCATGCGCGTTGTTGCATTAGGCATACCAATATTAAAAGGAATTCGTTTTTCTGCAACGGATTGATAGAGGAACAAACGAATGGCCTCGCTTAACGTTAATCCCATATGCTTAAATAGCTTATCAGCCTTCGCTTTAATAAGTGGATCGACTCTAGATCGAATCACACAATCAGTCATAATTGCACCTGTATAACATATCATTCGTAGCTACATTATAGCTACGAAATCAATTATTATCCACTCTGATGCGAATAAATTATCGATGAAGTTAAATGAACCTTTTTCTTTGCTACAGTATTCAATCAACATATTGATCGCTTAAAATTCATTTTTAGGTGTTCTGAAAGCATTTTGCAGTTCCCTCAACTAAGCGGCAACTTTGAATAGAGAGGAGATTAAAAATCTTACCCAAAGTGCTCGCGGTTATATACGAAAAATAACGAATAGTTGAGAAAGATTTGAGAGAGAAAAGTCAGTATTATTTCAATAATAATCAATGCATTACATAT
>JAHFRX010000054.1:0-8502 GCA_023266075.1 Legionellaceae bacterium
ACGTACTTGAAACGCGTAATGGCGGGCATCAAGAGAGTTTAGGTGCTGGTATCATTTTCATTTTAGGTGGCGCGTTATTACTGTATTTACCTTCCAGTGTCAGTATGTTTTCTAACACTTTTTTTGGTGCATCGAATGTTTTAAGTTACAGTAGTAACAATGTTGATCCTTTGTATCATGCCATGATCGTGATTATCGAAACGACGGGACTATTGTGGTTTGTGCGTGGAACGTATTTAATTGTCAATTCAAGTAAGCCCGGGGATGATAAAATTGGCCCGAAAGGACTTGCTTTCCTGATTGCCGGTATTCTTTCGATGAACGTTGAGAGCACCATCATCGCACTTGATAATACGTTGCACTATATTTTTGCACTGATGGAGAGTAAGTAGGTTTTATTTACTCGTCTTCATCACAAATTTTGAGATGATTAGCTTTAGCAAAATCAAGTATAGCTTGGTACACTTGTGGGCTCGATTCTTTAAGCTTAGGATCGAGTAAAATGCACTTATAACCCGCTTGATTAACAGTCGGTTGTAAGAGTGGAGAATAATGAATGCGGCTGTCTTTGAAACAAGCAAGCGTCCCACTCATTCTTTCGGCCCAGTCACTGGGTCTGAAGATTTTGCCTTGATCCGTGACGCCTTGGATCATAATTTTTTTATCTTTAGTGATTTTACCCATGTATGAACTATCAACACAATCATGGATGTAGTATAGCATTATGCGGTATATTCTGACAGGATTTATAAAGTGCAAAATAAACAATAGAGGTTAGTCATCGTGAAACAAAAAGTATCTGGTATTTATTTATTACCAAATTTATTAACAACGGGTAGTTTATTCGCCGCATTTTATTCGATTGTGGCTTCTTTCAAAGGATTTTATGATGTAGCCGCAATTGCTATTTTTATTGGAATGATTGCAGATAGTTTAGATGGAAGAATTGCGCGGATGACGAATACACAGACTGATTTTGGTGCCGAGTATGACAGCTTATCGGATCTCGTCACGTTTGGTGTAGCGCCTGCGATGTTGATTTATAGTTGGAATTTAGAGCGTCTGGGTAAGTTGGGTTGGCTCGTTGCATTCATTTATACAGCGGCTGTTGCCTTGCGACTAGCACGGTTTAATACACAATTGGAAACGGCAGATAAGCGTTTTTTTCAAGGATTGGCGTGCCCCACGGGTGGTGCAATATTAGCATCGTTTGTGTGGGTGTGTGAGTCTTACGCGATAGCGGTGCCGAAGGTGTCTGTGGTTGTGGTTGTGTCGTCTTTAATCACATCCATTTTGATGGTGAGCAATATTCGCTATTATAGTTTTAAAGATTTAGATGTTCGTGGTAAAAATCGATTTTTACATGTCTTAATTATTGTCGTGCTGTTTGTGGCCGTTGCTTTAAATCCGGCTGTTGTGCTACTGGTGACGTCGGTGGGTTATGCTTTGTCTGGGCCTGTGCAGACCTTAGTTGCCGTGCATCGTGTTCGCCAACATCGACGGCAGCTTGCGAAAGGACGTAAGATGAAAAAAAGTGAGCAGTGAGCTTACGCGCACAGTATAGTTTGTTGTCAACAGACCTTAAACAAGGTATGCTGATTTTATCAATTGAGAGGGACAAGGATACGTCAATGAAGTCTTTTCTTTGGGTGGCGCTTACCTTATTTTTGACAATACCCGTGTTTGCAGACTGTGATTTACATCGGTTTCGCTGGTCTTGTCAGCTTCCAGCTGTAAAAAAACCGATGATGAATCGATCGTATACGGTGTATTGCAATAATTTACCGGTGTACGTGAACAGAGAAGCTTATCTTGAAGTGATGCGTTATCAGCATGCCAATGTCAATATGGATCTTATCGTCGATGATGAGTTTATTTCAGGCCCCTGTATACCAGGCAGCGTTGCCAGTGTTCATCAATCAACATTTATGAGAGAAACACCAATAGGGCAACATTTCATTCCAAAAGGACTGTATAAATAATATCATGCACGTATTATCTCGGATTATTTTATTCTCGCTTAGCTTTTCTGCGTATGCCACTGTGAATAATGGGTTGCACTTAGATTGGATGAATACAAGTGTTTCTCCTCAAAAGAACTTTTTTCTTTATGCAAATGGCGCGTGGCAAAAAAATAACGCTATCCCGGCTCACTATGCAAGCTGGGGTTCTTTTTCGGTGTTGATGGAGCAGATTGAAGCGCTGGTCCATCAGTTGGTGATAGAAGCGGCTCAAGACAAACAGGCCAAACCAGGAAGTCTTATACAAAAAGTAGGGGATTTTTATAGGAGCGGCATGGATGAAGCAACCATTCGACGAGAGGGCTTAAACCCGCTTAAACCCCTCTTGGGAAAAATTAAAGCACTCAACGCGTTGAATGAAATCCCTGATCTTGTAGCAACGCTGCATTTATTGGGGGTGCATGTGTTGTTTGATTTTGGTGCGATGCAAGATTTTAAAGATAGTCAAAAAATGATAGCGGGTATTACACAAGATGGCTTAACCCTGCCAGATAGAGATTACTACCTTAAAACGGGCAAAAGCTTCGATGAGATTCGACACGCTTTTTTGACGTATATTAAAACGATCTTGATGTTGACTGGAGAGACACCTAAAGTTGCCTCACAACAGGCTAAAATTATTTTGGATATAGAGAAATTACTTGCTCAGGCTTCTAAGCCGCAGGCGGAGCTACGCGATCCTGATGCAATTTATCATGTTATGTCTTTAAGTAATCTGAACAAAATGACACCACATTTTTCTTGGTCGCATTATTTAAAAGCACTTGATTTGTCTGAGGTGTCTAGTATCAATGTTGAAACGCCACTGTTTATCGAGGCGTTAGATAAAACTTTGATGCACATATCGCTCGATGCCTGGCGAGTATATTTACAATGGCACGTACTGACAACTTTTGCTGATAATTTACCCGAACCGTTCGAAGAAGCATCATTTAAAATGGTGCAAGTATTAAAAGGGGTTAAGGCTCAGCCGCCTCGGTGGAAACGTGTTCTTCGTGAAGAAAGTAATAGTCTTGGATTTGCGATGGGAGAGTTATACGTCAAAAAATATACGAAAGAATCGGTGAGACGGCAAGTGATTGAAATAACTGATAATATTTATACAGTATTTCAAGAAGAGCTTAAAACATTGCATTGGATGTCTCCTAAAACACGGAAAGCCGCACTTTTAAAGCTTGAGCTGATGAAAAAACGTATTGGTTATCCTCTCACTTGGTGGAACTACACCTCGTTTCATGTTGAAAAAGGGCCTTATGTATTGAATGTGATGCGTGGTAATACTTATCTTGCAAGGCGAAATTTTCAAAAGATTGGCAAGCCTGTTGATGAAAACGAATGGCATATGACACCACAAATGGTGAATGCGTATTATGATACATCGATGAATCAAATTACGATTCCCATGGGGATTTTGGCATCACCTTTTTATGATGAAAATGCACCTCCTGCTGTGAATTATGGTGGTATAGGTGCGGTGATTGGTCATGAAATCACGCATGGTTTTGATGATCAGGGGGCTAAGTTTGATGGTTATGGGAATTTAAATAATTGGTGGACAGCAAGTGATCTAAAGCGATTTCAAGCGGCAAGCGCGTGTTTGTCACAACAGTTTTCGGGCTATGAGGTTGCGGGTTTGCCACTGAGAGGTCCTTTAGTGACGGGTGAAGCAACTGCCGATTTAGGTGGTGTGAAACTTGCGTACTTAGCTTTTCATGCATCGAAGGCTTACCGTTCAGCGCATGATGTCGCAGGATTTACACCCGATCAACAATTTTTCTTAAGCTTTGCGCATATTTGGGCGAATAATACACGCCCTGAGCAGGCAAAACTGTGGGTCATTACCGATCCGCATCCTCCGGCGATGTACCGTGTGAATGGCAGTATAGCTAACGTAGATGCATTTAAACAAGCATTCGGTATAGTGCTATCCAATGAAGGAAAAAATTGCCAGATCTGGTGATAAAAATACCTACTCAGGCTCGCCAAAGCGATGATTGATGAGGGTGGTGAGCGCATGATGCATCTCTTTTTCGTCAGGGCCTTCAATGATTAAAGTCAGTTCGGTGCCTTGTGTCGCTGCAAGTAGCATGACGCTCATAATGCTTTTGCCATTGATAGTTTGTTGACCTTTCGTAATGTCAATATGACTTTGAAATTTACTGGCCGTAGAGACAAACTTGGCTGACGCTCTCGCATGTAAGCCAAGTTTATTAATGATGGTGATTTCTGTTTTAACCATGTGAGACCATACGTGGTGAAATACGATTTAATTACTCTCGATGATCACTCATCTTCTCTTTGTGTTTCATGATTTGTCGATTGAGCTTATCAATGAGTGCATCAACGGCTACGTACATGTCTTCTTCCGAAGAGGCACTGGCATGAATTTCAGCTTTGTTCGCGAGGATGGTGGCTTCAGCGACATGATCAAGCCTTTCAAGATGGAAGGTAAAATGAGCTGAAATCATTTTATCAAAATGACGCTCTAGGCGAGAAAACTTCTCTTTAACATAGATTTTTAGGGCATCTGTGACATCAATACCGTGACCTGTATATTCGATTTGCATGGTAAACTCCTTTTACTACCGAACAGAAGTGAGATATTCAGTAACACCTCACTTCTTAAGTCTAATTGCTTTAATGATGTTTATCAAATGAACAAATGAATTTTTGATAACTATTTTACTTTTTTCTCTTTGAAAAGAACGTGCTTACGAACAACAGGATCAAACATCATCAATTCGAGTTTTTCCGGATGATTACGTGGATTTTTAGTTGTTGTTACAAAATAACCAGTCCCTGCGGTTGATTCCATTTTAACAATGATGGTCACAGCGGCCATGATAACTCCTTAAATTAAACTTTTTCGCCTTTTTCGCGCAACATATCAAGAATCGCCTTAATGCCCAGCTTATCAATCATGCGAATACCTTTAGTACTCACTTTAAGCGTAACAAAGCGATTTTCTTCAGCAACCCAAATCCGACGGTGTTGAATATTAGGTAAAAACCGTCGTCTTGTTTTATTGTTGGCGTGCGACACATTATTTCCACTAATGGGGCGCTTGCCGGTGACTTGACAAACTCGTGACATAATAAACTCCGAAACTCTCAATTTGTTTAGCTAAATGAAGTGGCGATTTATATCAAATATTTCGATTTGATGCAAGTTTTTCGGTGTTCATCAACGCATTTAAATTTACTGAGTAACTCGATTTACTGGACTACCTAAAGGCGATATACTCAAACGTTCAAAACGAGATGAGAAAGATATGACTTTAATTACGCCAAGAGTAGACATAGCGTTCAAAAAAATCTTTGGCGTTGAAGAGAACAAAGATTTGCTAATACTGTTGATTAATGCGATTGTCAGCAAAAAAGACCAAGTGGCCGATGTTACTTTACTCAACCCATACAATCCTCAAAACTTCAGGAATGACAAATTATCGATTTTAGACATTAAAGCAATTGGCGAGAATGGAAAACGGTTTAATATCGAGATACAAATTACAGATGAAGCAGATTACAACAAAAGAGCGTTGTATTATTGGGCAAAGCTTTATACCGAGCAATTAAAACATGCGGAGGATTACGGTAAATTATCTAAAGCGATTGGCATTCATATTCTTAATTTCACCAGCATTCCGGAGTCGGATAAGTACCACAATGTATTTCATATCGTTGAAAAAGAAAATGGACTCGAATACTTTAAAGACTTGGAGTTACACACAATCGAGCTTAAAAAATTTGCAAATTCGGTGAGTAATGATATATCAGATATTATTGAGAAGATGAAGACGTCGCTTGATATTTGGGCTGCTTTTTTAACTAAATATAATTTATTGGACAAAGATAATCTACCCAAAAGACTGGAGCATACAGGCTTAAGAAAGGCACTCAACGTGCTTGAAGTGATGAACTTTAATGATCAAGAAAGAGAGGATTATGATAATCATTTGAAGTGGCTGCAAATTCAAATCAATACCTTAAAAAATTACGAACAAAGAGGTCTTGAAAAAGGTCTTGAAAAAGGTTTTGCTGAAGGTAAGGCTGAAGGTATTGAACAAAGCACTCATCAAATGATCCGAGCTATGCTTACGAATGGCTTAGATCCCGAATTTATTGCAAACAGCACGAACATTGAAATAAGTCTGATTAACAGCATTAAAAATAGCATGCGCTAATTTTATTCAAGATGAGATGTCATTGGACAGAATTAATGGAATGGCGTACTAGTATATTGCTTCAGTTTGTTATAGACTAGTCATATGACTAGTCTTATTCAAGAGGGATGAATAATGAATATTTGGCCTGTACAAAATGCAAAAGCTCATTTCAGTGAATTGTTAAATACATGCATTAAAGATGGACCACAACTGGTGACGCGTCGCGGAGAGGATGTTGCTGTTCTTATTTCTATTGCAGAATGGCGACAACTTCATCATTCTGCCCGCCCATCCTTGAAATCGTTATTGCTTTCGGAGGTTGGTCGTTCAGAGTTCGATTTACCTCAACGTGGTTTGGCTAAACGTCGATCTCCACCTAATCTATAGAAGAGTCGAGCGCCTAATGTATTTGTTAGATACCAATATTGTTTCTGAACTTCGTAAACCACGCCCGTATGCTGGAGTGATTTCTTGGCTGAATGCAGTATCCGATACAGATCTTTACCTGTCAGCAGTTACCTTGGGTGAGATACAAGCAGGTATAGAGATCACGCGAGAGCAAGACAGCGTTAAAGCCGTCATTATAGAAAATTGGGCCGCTCAAGTTTCGCAAACGTACAATGTGTTATCTATGGATGCTAACACGTTTCGCGTCTGGGCTAAATTAATGCATAAAGAATCAAATACCGTTTATGAGGATGCCATGATCGCCGCTACGGCCCTTGTACATAATCTTACAGTTGTGACCAGAAACCTTCGAGATTTTAAACGGTTTGAAGTTCAGACTTTTAATCCCTTTGATTGATACTCGATCTTCGAGTTTTTAAAACTGCTGGGTACTCATTAAAAACAAACCAATTTTATGTTAAAATGCACGTATTGTTAATAAGATGTCAATGAATATGCGTTATCAAACGACTGAACAATATCGAAGAGGCGATGAGCATTTTATTGCTGAATTTGATGAATATCATGATTGGTTATATTTCAAAGAAGCAAGGCTCAAAGAAGATGAGGTACAGAAACGCGCAGTTCTTTATCGTTTGTATGAGCATTCTGAATTAGTTGAAGTGGTGAATCCCGCCGAACTTAGCATTGCAATTGCGCAATATGCTGATGGCGGGCGAGTGATTGAGGTTAGCCCGCCATTAATTTACTGTTTAATATTGAAAACGTTGGAAGCCGAGCGTGAAGTCGCACGATTTGACTATTACTCTGACGCCAAACTTTTTTTAATGGTTCGGTGTGTCAAGGATAAGGTTTTGAGAGATCATGATTTTTTCTGCCTTTTAAAATATCATGTTTTAATGGAAACATTTTCCATGTATGCGATTGGTAGCGTAAATGATTCAGCAGCGAGCCATGCTGTAACAGCGCGTTTTCATCCAACACCGACACCTACGACATTCAAGCCGTCTGGTTTTCCTCCAGATCATTGGCGAGAAGATGAGGACAAACAGTGACGATTAAACGAGAAATTAAGAGTTTTGTGCGCCGTGCGGGGCGCACAACAGTGCGTCAACAACAAGGTTTAGAGGTACATTTGGCGCGTTATATGTTGCAAAATGAGGGTGTTATATGGGATTTTGAAGCGATTTTTGAGCGTATTGCTGATACTGTCGTTGAAATTGGATTTGGTATGGGTGCGTCACTTTTAGAGATGGCAAAAAATAATCCTGAGCTAAATTATATTGGTGTTGAGGTACATGAGGCCGGTCTTGGTAACCTTGCCGCAGGTTTGGCTGAAGCAGAAATCACTAATGTTCGGATTGTTGCCATGGACGCAATGGAGGTGTTTCGATCGTGTATTAAAGATGGTTCACTGCGTGGTATTCAGATCTTTTTCCCCGATCCTTGGCCAAAGAAAAGGCATCATAAACGTCGTTTGGTACAGCCTGCGTTTGTATCCACATTATCAAAAAAACTTCAAAAAGATGGTTTTTTGCACTGCGCAACAGATTGGGAGGCGTATGCGCTGTATATGAGAGACGTTTTAAATCAAGAAGTGGCACTGCGTAATGAACATCCTGATGGGGGCTTCCTGCCTCGACCGGCGTTTAGACCGTATACAAAATTTGAGCTTAGGGGATCCAAATTAGGCCATGGAGTATTTGATTTATTCTTTTTGAGGAATAAATAAATAGATATTCCCGCAGGAATGATGTACAATTATAATACATATAGATCGATGCGGCCTTTGAATATATGCCTAAACATAAGATAGATCCGACTTATCTGGAAAGGATTGATACAACGCCTGTCATGCGTCTTGTCCGATTTTTACATTCGGGCCAGTATTCGCCGCTTGTTCGCTCT
>JAHFRX010000054.1:8512-9682 GCA_023266075.1 Legionellaceae bacterium
GTTGCTCGGGATGTGTGGTGATAGATCGGCCGAAGTTGAAGCGCGTACCGCACTTGAGATCTCTGAAAAAATCACAGATGAGTCGTTATTTAGTCTTGGGTATACGCGAGAGCTGATTAAAGGTCGTCTAGACAAACAAGAACGGAGTCGACGCCTTCTTCCCTATCTTACCGAACATGCTAAAGAAGGTGTTCCGTTCAGCAATTTTGAAGATGATCCTGCTCCGGTTTCACAACTGAAAAAAATTATTAATGCATTTTATCATACTGAAGAAGCACTGAAAATCGCAGAATCGCTTGATATTGAAGGTCTGTCTTTGCAAGAAGGGAACACGGGGGCTGAGACGTTATTAAAATTGGGGCCCTTTGTCGATCATGTCTATGAATTGTGTATGTTAGTTACGCATCCTGATGTGGATATGATCTCAGTTTTTGGTGATGAATGGCGCCGAATCAATACGTTGATTTTTGATGTTGTTGCTAAAATTCCAGAGCAATACATGAGTCAAAGTAAATTTTTATCCAAAGAGTATGAACTAAATTTTGGTAATCGAGAAGAGATTGCTAAACAATTTGGTCAATGGAGTGGCGCAGTTCTAGAGCATTTAAAACCCACGCGCGAGATCAATTACGCAACAGTGTCTTACTTTAGTGCCGATTTATCGACGTATTTAAATCAACTCACAAATTTTATTCAAGACTCAGCAAATAAGATGTTTACAGCGCCTTATTTAAATCAAGATGGCGCGAAGCTTGAGAAATATAAAATTAGCGAGAAACGTCTGCATGAATTAGATAAAGCATCGATTAAACTTGCCAACGCCTTCACCAGTTTAAATTCAGGGTTAACATTACTTCAGCCGCTCAATGCATATGCATTGATTGGTGTTGTGAGAAATACAGTGACCTTGGTTCAGGGGATTATTGATGAATCTGGACATTTCAGGGCAGAATCAGAAGAGCTCGTTCGCTCGGCTTTAGCGCAATTAAAATATCAAATATTTTTAGAGCTTACAAAATCGATTGATAAAGTAGAAGAGGAAGCAATATCAGATCCGGGCGTGCTTTCAATACCACTGGTCGCGGGGTTAGATGAACTTTATCAAGCCTTATTTAGCTATGTGAGTGGTTTTGTGGATTTATCCGCAAAAGGACAAGATTTATCTCGATT
>JAHFRX010000194.1 GCA_023266075.1 Legionellaceae bacterium
CTGGCATCCTCCCTCTGGTTTCATTTAGCATCTTGCGCTTATCTATTTTCGCAGCTTATATCCCAGGCGCCGCAGGAGCAGGGAACGTGCTCTTTTGTTTCGCAAAATTCGCATTTTAGAAGGTTAGAAAACATAGCTGGGTAGAGTTATTTTCCGATGGGATTACCATCGGAGCGATATTGAGCGTCTTCTTCGTCACTATCTGAGTCCGTACGAGGTGTTGATGTCCCCGTGCGGTAGTCTTGAAGTGTTGTTCGATATCGATCGATCGTCATGTTTAATTGAACATCTAGGTTCTCTTTCATTAATTCGGTAGAACTGAGCGTTAAAACACGGAGATGTGATGAAATAAAACCGATGACACCCGTTGATTTCTTGATTGAAGAGTTAGACAAAATAGCATGATTCATAGTTAGTTCTCGATCAATCTGTGCAAGAAATTCTTCTGGTGATTTCTTCATATCTTGTTTTACCGCTTTGACGATATTATCAATAATAAGCTTTTTTTGATTATACAGCGCACTTCCTTCAGACGAAGAGACTCTGGTCAAAAAGCGACGGTATCGTTCTAATACCTGCATCATCTGATGTAGCGTCACTTCTGCTAATTCTGCTGGCATTTGCAACATAGCCTGTTCTCGTCGATACTCCTCAACAACTATATTTTGCTTGTATGGATTTAATTTTAGAGCATTTATTTGAGTTGCAGATAAATGAGGATTATTTTTATAGGAAATTAAGACCGCCGCCATAAAGGTCATGTACTGATCGGGCTCCATATTCAATTGTTCACGATTTTCCCACTGAAAAATGTTTCTTATAAATACTGGCAATGCATTCCATTGATTCTCATCAAAAAGAGATGGATGAGAGATCTCGTCCTTTTTATGGAATAATGTATCCATCACACCTTTATTATCATCTTGAATTTGACTTGTTCGCGTTAACTTATCCGACGCACCAAAATCAATTAAATGCATCGTTCCTTGCTCATCGTACATGATGTTCGCAGAAGAAATATCTCTATGTACATATCCAATACCACTTTTTGTTAACGCACCATTGTGACAGTCATCGGCTAATATCAGTAAGTCAATAGCCGTTTTTATACGTTGGCTCTGATCAAATACTGAAATACGGGATTTAAGTGTTTGTGAAAGCGGGTACATCTCTTGATAATACTTCATGGTGTTAGGTGCGGTGGTGGGGCGTTCAATTAAAGGACCTTTTGCAATACCAAAATCTAAATTGATCTTTGCTTCTTTTTCCATTATGAATCGATACTCCTCTCGGGACTCTTCATCTTCTACAACCACAGTTTGAATTTTCATCACTGTTTTTTGCAAGTCAGAGGCGGAGCGTTTAACTCGCCCAGAGGCGCCTTCTCCTAGCAAAATATCCAACTCAGATTTATTACACAAACGAGTCAGATGCCCAGAACTATCCTGTAAATATGAAGAGGATAAGCCGCTTTCGCGACGACTATATTTTGCTACATATCTTCCTTTATCACGTTGCCGTTGGAAATACGCTTCGGCATGGTGTAGTTCTAATTCTGACTGACTTTTCATAGCTCTAACGCTCATTTATTTTTCATAAAAAGATAAAAGAACTTTTCTGATCTAATTATAGTCAATATTGAAGATTTATGTGCTTTTAAATATGATATTGCTTCTTAGTAGGTTTAGCAGCTGCCAAAGCAAGGGGACGGGTTGGTGGTCGCAAACGAAAAATGACTGAAAGTCAGAGAAATTTTGCTAAAAAACAAGGCTGGTCGGACTCGTATTAGATCGAGGTTTGTCGTGCGCCAGAATCTTATAACACCGATGAATATGCGTATGACGCTTAAAGTCCAGATCTATCGTTGACGTCGTGATATCTTGAACCGCCGCATCGTCCATCAACGTTTTTGCCAACTTAAATGTTTTTAAATTCGTGGAGAAGTACAACACGCCACCAGGTGTCAATAATTTCCTGCAGTCCGCTATCAATTGTTCGTGATCACGTTGAATATCCAGCGTATCTGCCATACGTTTTGAGTTTGAAAAACTCGGCGGGTCTAAAAAAATCACATCGAAGCGATCACGCGTGACTTTAAGCCATGTCAAACAATCATAATGCACAAACTGGTGCATTGCAGTATTCAAACGATTCAACTTAAAGTTATCCGATGCCCACGCAAGGTAGGTTTTAGACAAATCCACATTCACGGTCATCGCACCAGCAAGCGCTGCATGCACACTGGCCGTCGCCGTGTAACAAAAGCAATTTAAAAAACGCATACCAGGCTTTAAATTTTCACGAAAAATCACTCTTAACGGTCGATGATCTAAAAATAAACCCGTATCCAGATAATCTGACAAATTTACATAAAAACTTGCATCTCTCTCTTTAACGACCAATCGCTCTCTAGCATTATCCAGTTTTTCATATTGGATTAAACCTTTTTGCTGTTGTCTTGTTTTTACAACGAGATGATCGACGTCAATCCCCAGTACATCAGGAATCACTTGCTGAACCTCTAAGCGACGGCGTTGTGCTTTTTGTGGGTCGATGGATTGTGGTGGGGCATACTCTTGCAAAACCACCCTATCGTTATAAAGATCCACCGCAAAAGCGTACTCGGGCAAATCTGCATCGTAAAGCCTGTAACAGTCAATGTGATGACGCTTGGCCCACTTCTCTAGATGCTGAGCATTCTTCTTTAGTCGATTGGCAAACATCGCTGCACCCTCAGAGCGTGCAATAGGCCGTTTCTCTTCTAAAAAAACATTTGTTTCATCTAACTTAAAACAATATAGCTTACATAATAATGCACCATTATATAGCGTGTATTGCTTATGTGCCCGTAACCCCGTGGCTTTTGCAAGTGCTACATATGGCGTTAAAATCACGGCTTCCCATTGTTGAAATTGACCATGAAGCGTGCGGCCCAAAGCTTTATAAAAAGGCAGGAGCTCTGTCACATTCCCCAA
>JAHFRX010000195.1 GCA_023266075.1 Legionellaceae bacterium
AGTTCACAAAGTCAGGAACCGGTGTATCACAAAATTGCTGCATTGTTGTTGACGGATTTCCAGCACAGGGGCCAGAGCCCTTACCATCACTGGCGTTTGCTTGATCAAGATAACTTGAACGTGCGTTTTCCAACTGCGTCTGTAGCCCCAACATACACGTTTGGCCATATACCATGGTCGCAGCACCGCTGCTAATGTTATTGCCACCCTGAAGTGTCGTAACATTCGCAGACATATTCGCTTGTACAATCACGCCACCACGATTTAAATAATCTAACGCCGCCATCCACACTTTGTCTGCGACACCCACACCCTGCACAACAATCCACATGACAAAAATTTGCATCAAACAGTAACCTGATGTTTTCGGGATCAGCAAGGCTAAACCAAACACTGTTCGAATTGGCACCCAAATTGAAGACCACTTATGACCCAGCATCTCTCCTTCATGTGCAGTATTCATCGTAGACACGATAATAATATACATGATCACAATACCGCCAAGTGCTAAAACTGCCGAGTTAAAAATACCCAGCATCGTTCCCATCATCTGACTGCCGGTACCATGCAGTACACCATCTACAGAGCCAAAAATATTTCCTAAATAGATGATGGAATAATCACCCGCTGATGGTGTAAAGCTCATCGCATTTGACGTAAACGCGGTCTCTGAAGCGAAAGCAAATATCGGGAAAAACAATAATATCAATACCCACCCATAACGCTTCATCGCTTCTCTCCTCGCACACCATACTGATACCATTCACGCAAAGAGCACCCTAATTTTCGCTCCTTAATCTGAAATGACCAAAAGTGATAGCGAAAAGCAATCACAAACGCCAAACCAGTCAAGGAGAGCGTCAACAAAAATCCATGGAAACTACCATAAAACAATTGAAACACTGCGTAAAAAAACAATAAAAATCCAATCGTGCCGAGTAAAATACTCAGACGAAATAACGCTGTTCCACGCCGTGCTAAGGCTTCATCAGAGAGCGATAATCGGGTCTGGGCTTCTGAAAATGTCTCCGTATTTCCCATTGATTTTTGAGCATTCGGTACAAACATCCGCTTCACAGCGGCAACAATGAGCCACCAAAAGGACTTCACTCCATCCGCGCCTATCCACATTCGGAGGTTAAAAATGCCGCTTATTACCTCTGAAAAACTACGTCGCTGTCGCTTTTGCATAATTTTTACGATCTTCCATTGGACTTTTAAATCGAATACCACATAATATGAGGATAGATAGGAGCTACCAGAGTATCCACCAAATAATCGTAAAGAAAGAGTAAATTATGCCCGATTTAAGTCATGAAGCTTGTTTACAATATTGGTTCGAATACGCTGATCCAAATATCTACCGCGTGATCGTTTTTATGGAGAGCGTTGAAGATTGGACCCCCGACGGCAACCCAGAACTTGAGAAAATCATAGCACAACTTGGAAACGATCTTGACGACATTGTCGGTGTTGATTTGGACAAACTCGCCGAAGCAGATAATTTTATTCGACTCGTAGCCTATCTTAAAACGGGTAGAGGGCTTCGTATTTTACAAGCATTAGATATCGTTCATCCAGGCAGCGCTTCAAAAATATTAATTCATGCAGAAGAAAGTAGTATTGGCATACAAGATCCTGCGAGCTTCTTCTTGAAGCGTAATATTGTTTTTGAACGATTACGCTTATTATCGAGAACGTTTAGTGACCAAAGACGGAAAATGATTGCACGCGCATTAGAAGGGGACGACCAATGAAATGTATACAAGCACTCTCCATGGTTTCATTATTAACACTCAGTACGTGTGCTGCGGCAGATGACTCATCAACAGATACAGATGCCCTATTAACCAACTTAGGTGCTTATCTGGGCTATCAGCTTCCAGGCGAATATCAAGGTCCTTCGCCTTACGCTGCATTGCTTGATGTCACCACATCATCAAATATCGCATTCAATGCAATCTATGCTCTCTTTGGAGCAATTCCTGTCAATGCATTTAATACGACGCTATCGCAATTTATACCGCCATCTTCTAACGGTGATAGCAGTAGCAGCTTAAATACATTAAACAGCTTGGGAAATACCACCTTCACTACGGCAGAATATAATGCGACCGATAGTTCTGCCTCTTCAATCGCAATAAACCCATTAATAGACCAGGAGACTTATCAAAATGATCCAACCAACCAGGCAATTTTAAACATTTTAGGTACACCCGATTATACCTATTGCATGAATAACGACGCTACGGCGTGGGTTTCTGACTGCAATCTTTTGTATAATTACAACGTTACTAATAACATTGTCGGTAATACACCCGCAGCAAACGATTTTTTTAGTTACACCTATAACCAATATATCGTCCCACAACTCAATGGCAACACCCTCATCGCGCCATTATTGTACGACACCTCAACGGCTGTAGGAAGTAGTGCCGCCACCGGGAGCTTAACTGCGACAACACAAATTCAAGAAGCAGCCAATTTTATTCGATACGCGACTTTCGGCGCAACACCTGTCAGTTTACCTTCATATCAAGACTATTCATCGGCTTATGCAACAGCCAATAGTACTACTGGAGACCCTCAAACTGTCGCTGATGCAAAAAACACTGTCAATGGCTACATTGTCGATTTAAGAACCTATGCCTCTATCTCATCTGTACCTACGAGCAACTTATACTATCTTTTATCTAAAAGGATGCCTCAAACTTCACCGACTAATAAGGAGAAAACGAGTCAAGCACTCAATGAGTTTATCATGGCCACAAATCGATTATCGATGCAAGGCTCATCATCAGCGTCTGGATCAACATCAGCTTCTGGATCAACATCATGGATAAACGGCATCAACACTGCATCTCCTGCGACCGTTGGTAAAGAAATTGCTGTATTACTTGCTGAAATTAACTATCAACTCTACCTCAATCGACAAGTAGAGGAACGTCAACTGTTAACAAACT
>JAHFRX010000055.1 GCA_023266075.1 Legionellaceae bacterium
GCTTGCTCAGGCTCTTTCGAAGATTTAGCAAAACTAGGCATCGAGGCATCGGCGATACCGAACAACGTTTCTGTTACGCAAAGAAGCATTTTCTCTGCGAGGAAAAGCGCTGCTCATGAAGAGATGACGCTTCCCGGCGCTCATTTGTAAACAAACGTTGTTTTTATCCAAAAAAAGCATCATGATGAGCAACAACATCATTTTGGGAGAAATTGAGAATGCACTATCTGGTCATGGGTCTATTTGTTATCGCGGCACTTTTAGGTGTTTTTATGCTCTCATGCATTATTCGTAAGAAACCTATTTCTAAGTACGTCCCTATCATACATGGTACTGTAGCAGGATGTGGTCTCGTGGCTTTAATTTCTTACACCATCAATCATCCTTCCGTTTTAACAAGCCTCATTCTATTGGGTGGCGCGGCACTGGGTGGTATTTATATGCTCATCACGCATCTTTCAGGAAAAACGCCAGCTAAGATCATTCCTTTCGTTCATGGCAGTATCGGCATCATCGGGCTTATTTTACTGATTTATTATATCGCATCAGCTCTGGTATAATGAGCCATTCATCTGTATAAGTTGCCCGTATGAAACAAAAAATTGAATCTCATTTACAGCATGCACTTCATGCTTATATCACAGAAATACATGTTACAATACCTCAGCAACCTATTCAGATTGAAAGGCCACGCGGTCTAAATCACGGCGATTTTTCAAGTAATATTGCAATGACGCTTGCTAAATCTTTAAAGCTTTCACCACGCGAATTAGCGACACACATCATTGCTCGTCTGCCTAAAGACGACAATATTGCCGAAATCACCATTGCAGGCCCAGGATTTATCAATTTTACACTGAGTTTACGCGCCTTAACGTCAACACTTCAAGCGATGTGGATATCTGATACGTGTGGTATCTCCCCTATCAACCAGCAAAAAACTGTTGTTGTTGATTATTCATCACCAAATTTGGCCAAAGAAATGCATGTTGGACATTTACGATCGACAATTATCGGTGATGCACTCGCACGAATTCTAACGCTTAAAGGTTACCATGTTATTCGTCAAAATCATGTTGGAGACTGGGGTACACAATTTGGAATGCTGATCGCTCATTTAGCCGATGAGGAAGCGATGCATCAAGGTGCGGTCAAACTGAATGATTTAGAAAGTTTTTATAAGGCGGCAAAACTGAGATTTGATAACGAACCTGAATTTGCCGAAAGAGCAAGACTTGAAGTAGTGCAACTGCAATCTCAAGATCCACATTCCATCAGTCTCTGGAAAAAAATTATTCAATTGTCACTCTCACATTGTCAAGAAATTTACGATCGTTTGGGCGTTTCCTTGCAAATGAGCGACGTCAAAGCTGAAAGTGCTTATAACGACAACCTTCCTCAAGTTCTTGAGTCACTTCGAGCACTCAATCTTTTAGTTGAGCATGATGGTGCACAGTGCGTTTTTCTTCCAGAGTTTAAAGGAAAAACGGATGAAACCCTTCCTATTATTGTGCAAAAAAAAGATGGTGGATTTTTATATGCAAGCACAGATTTAGCTGCAATTCAGTACCGTCACACCATACTAAACGCTTCTCGCGTACTCTATGTTGTCGACGCAAGACAAGCGCTGCATTTTCAACAGATCTTTGCATTAGCCTACCTCGCCGGATTTGCAACACACGATATGCTACTGGAGCATGTGAGTTTTGGCATGGTTTTAGATAAATCTGGCAAACCTTTCAAAAGTAGAGATGGTGGCGTTACAAAATTAGCCGATTTACTCGATGAAGCAGAAAAACGTGCTAAAACCCTTATCGAAAGCAAACAAACAGCCGTCTATCCGCCTGAAGAATTAAATAACATGGCTAAAACACTCGCAGTTTCCTCAGTTAAATATGCAGATTTATCTAAAAATAGAACCAGTGATTATATCTTTGATTGGGACGCGATGCTAAGCTTTGAAGGCAACACCGCCCCCTACTTATTGTATGCTTATACACGTATCAACAGTCTATTGAAAAAAGCAAATCATGCAACAGATGCCTTTGAAAAAAATGAGGTCTTGTCTTTAGATCACGATTTAGATAAGCAACTTGCAAAACAAATCGCGCTGTTTCCTGAAGTCACTGAGGCCGTCATCCTCAAAGCATCTCCGCATTTATTGTGTACTTATCTTTTTGAGCTATCAGGCTTATTTTCAACATTTTATGAAGCTTGCCCTATTTTGAGCCAAGAAAATGATGCACTTAAACAAACGCGTTTAGCACTCCTAAAACTCACAGCACGCATCTTATCCTTAGGATTGTCTCTTTTGGGTATTCAAACACTACAGCGCATGTAACTCACAACACCCACAACAAAGTTGACGACTTTGAGGATAGAAAACATTTACTCTCGATGATGTTGACACTTCGGTGACTGAGGATTTTTTTCTTTTTTTTGATATTCCTCGGGGGTATATAAATACAAGCTTAAGGCATGTAGGCCTGTTGCAAACTCGTCGCATAACAATGTATGAACTTGTCTGTGTCGCTCAATACGTGAATAATGGTTGAATTGCTCTGAAACCATCATCACATGAAAATGTGTTTCAACACCTGGGCGACGATGTGTATGAGACTCATCTTCAATCCGTAATTGTAGCGGTAAAAATGTTTTTGTTAACAACTGTTTAATTCGATCTTTTCGATGCATATCAACCCTCAATACTCACTTGTGGCACAACACACTCTTTGTTATGATTAACGAAAAAGGCCTACTGTGACTGTAATAAAATATCCTGAAACCATCTTGTTGTGCATGCTTCTCAAAACGCCAGACGTAAAATTCACACCACAAATGCTAACCAATATCAATTGGACTTTTTTTTACAAGCTCATCATCCGTCATCGTTTATGGCATCGTTTGTGCAACACATTAGAAACACAACTTAATGCAGACATAACGCCAGACATTCAATTGTTTTTATCATCACTCAAACAATATTGCCGACATGATACGTTGCGACTCATGGTATTATGCACTGAAAGTTTGCGACTTTCAGCTGCATTTTCAACGCATCATCTACAACACGCCTTTATTAAAGGTATCACACTCAACGACTATCTCTATGGAAATTTAAACACGAGACCCTGTAAAGATATTGATCTATTGGTCCATCCAGAATCATATGATGAAGCAGCACAGTTACTCCTTGCTTCAGGCTACAAACAACAAGAACCATTATACTCGCTAGAAGGGTTAAAGAAAAAATATCATTTCAAACATCGTCATGATGTTGCTTTTTATCATCCTCAAAAAAAAATTCTAGTCGAGCTACATTTTAAACTTGAGTACCCGGGCATTAACTTTTTTTCTTTTCAAGATATTCCGTTAAAACAATTGCCCATGGGAAATAAGTCTATCACAACGCTAGACGACGACTATCATCTTTTATTTCTCATGCTCCACGGCGCCATACACGGTTGGAATCGATTAAGATGGTTGGAGGATATCTATCTTTTTATTCAATTAAAACAGGGAGATTTAGCGCGCCTACGCCAATTAGCGATGCAACTGCAATGTGTACACGTCGTTGAGCAAGCGTTATTACTCGTGACAACATTTTTCCAATGCGAATCCTTAAATCTTGAGCGCCACCTCAAAAATACATCAGCCCAAGGAAAATCACTCGCAGCAATCGCTCAAACCTTTATCACATCTGATTACGAGCAAATTGATGGGCTAAAAAAACCGAGCCTCTTCTTTCTTTATCGCTATTATCGAATAAAATTAGCACCAAAATATAAAAAATCAACCATGCTTTTCGCTGATATATTCAAGATCTACAATCTATTTCCTGATTTTACATTCTCAGATCGATTTTTTTGGCTATATTATCTTGCTTACCCTTGGTGGATCATCAAATATATCATCACTGGCTTTCGAAAGTGACTTCACGTAACTCATTTGTTAACATGTTGTCATATTTCATTTCAGCCGATATTTAACCTATGTCTACACCGCATACCCCTATGATACAACATTATTTAAGTGTAAAAGCTGAGCATCCAGACCGACTTTTATTGTATCGCATGGGTGATTTTTATGAGCTTTTTTTCGATGATGCAAAACGTGCTGCCACACTGTTGGATTTAACATTAACACATCGCGGACAATCTGGCGGTGCCCCCATTCCTATGGCGGGCGTACCCTATCATGCGATAGATACTTATATTGCACGTTTACTCAAAAAAAATGAATCGGTTGTTATTTGTGAACAAATTGGGGAGCCCTCTCTTAAAGGTCCCATGGAACGAAAAGTCACACGTATTTTAACGCCAGGTACGGTGACCGATGACGCTTTGTTAGAAGCCAAGCAAGATAATGTATTAATCGCCATTCATCACACAAAAAATATCATCGGCATAGCCGGTGTTGAGCTCAGTACAGGGCGTTTTTTCTTATTAGAGCTGAATTCAGATGCTGAATTAGAAGCAGAACTTCTCCGCCTAAAACCTGCAGAAATTCTCATTAGACAAGGCATGACACTGAACACATTAGATACTTTTCTCACACATGAAAGGCCTGCGTGGGATTTTGATTTAAACCGTGCAAAAGTACGTTTACGGCAACAATTTCAAGTACTCGATTTACATGCTTTTGGTGAAAATCAATATATTGCCGCACTCGCAGCAGCAGGAGCACTACTCGCTTACCTTGAAATAACTGCACGCACAGCTCTTCCTCATTTGAAAACACTGACATTTGAAAAACAAGAGCATTATCTGCACTTAGATGCTTCAACACAAAAGCACTTAGAGCTTTTTAATAATCATCGCGGTACTCAGGAATACACGCTTATTGAATTATTAGATAAAACAGCAACAGCAATGGGGAGCCGTCTTTTAAAACGCTGGCTTGCTAAACCCATTCGACATATTGATGTACTAAACAGTCGTCAAGAAGCCATCGGTGCATTCATCTCTCAAAAAGAGATGTCAATACATTATGATTTACTGAAACAAACCGGTGATGTTGAACGAATCCTAACACGTATTGCACTCAAATCAGCAAGACCTCGCGATTTGAGTCAACTACGTCAAACGATGAGTCTCATTCCAGACATTCATTCTTTCTTAACGTCCTATACGTCACCTTTACTTCAAGACATTACAACAGCGCTTGTCCCTCAGCCTGAATTACTGGAGCTGCTCACTACCGCAATCGTTGATAATCCACCCGGACTCATTCGCGATGGCGGCGTTATTGCCACCGGCTTTGATGAAGAGCTCGACGCACTACGCGCATTAAGTCAAAATGCTATGGGAGAGCTTGAAAAGCTTGAGCAAGCTGAAAAAATGCGTTCTGGTTTATCCAGTCTTAAATTTGGGTTTAATCGCGTGCATGGTTTTTATATTGAACTCTCAAAAAACCAATCCACTCAGGCAACACTGCCCGAGCATTATCAACGAAAACAAACCTTAAAATCAAGCGAGCGCTACACTACACCCGAGCTCAAAGCGTTTGAAGAGCGCGTTCTTTCCGCCGAAACTAAAGCACTCTTTCGTGAAAAATGGCTCTATGAGCACTTACTTGAAGCGCTTATCGCGGCTATTCCGTTACTCACAACACTCGCAAAAGGACTGGCAGATTTTGATGTCTTAAACACATTAGCGGAGCGCGCCGAAACGCTTCATTGGACGCGTCCCACACTGACTCAGACACCTGGTATTGCCATTCAACAAGGTCGACATCCTATTATTGAAACCCTAAAACCACACTTTATTGCGAACGATCTCTTTTTAAAACCAGAAGAGCATACACGTCTTATCACGGGTCCCAATATGGGTGGGAAATCAACCTACATGCGCCAAACAGCACTTCTTGTTCTACTCACCTACGTAGGCAGTTATATTCCCGCGAAACACGCTGAAATTGGTCCGATTGATCAAATCTTTACTCGAATTGGCGCAAATGATGATTTAGCTTTAAACCGCTCAACCTTTATGGTCGAAATGACCGAGATGGCGCATATTTTACGACAAGCAACACAACAAAGCTTGGTTCTGATTGATGAAATCGGACGCGGTACCAGCACCTATGATGGGATGGCCCTCGCATATGCCTGTTGTGTGCACTTAGCAACAAATATTGAAGCTTATACCTTATTTTCGACACATTATTTCGAATTAACACACTTACCTGAGCAATACGCTTGTATTAAAAACATTCATTTAGAAGCAACAATTCATGAAGGACAGCTCATTTTTCTTTATCATGTCATCGACGGCGCGACAACCAAAAGCTATGGCCTTGAAGTTGCTACACTTGCCGGGATTCCTGGTCCCGTGATCCTTGCTGCACAACACTATTTGAAAAATGTTTCACACGAGCGACCCACCACACCGACTAAAATATCTGAAGATACACGTATCAAAGAAGCAATTAAGGCCACACATCCTGATACACTCAGTGCACGTGATGCTCTGGCACATTTATATCAACTCTATGATTTAGCTACGCAATGAAGCCAAATTTTTGGTTCAGCATTCTCTTTATTCTTATTTCGAGCACAAGCTTCGCCAAATCATTGTCTCCTTTTGAAATCAAGGGTCTACGAGGAGAGACACTCATTAACGTCAAACAGCGACTAACAGATACACTCAAGGTTAATCCGTCACCATCGGACGATATACTCCAAAATGAAATTCGAGAAGCACTCTACCCCTATGGTTATTTTCAATCAAAAATTCAACTTGATGCACTCACACCACATCAATATTTGATAAAAATCGAACCCGGACCATTACTCACCATCGCCGCCGTTCACATTGTAATAAAAGGACAAGGTGCACGTGATACCAAACTTTTACAAGCAAAAGAACATTTTACACTTCATCCGGGTATGCCTTTTAAAACACTGACGTATGAATCTGCAAAAGTCGCGCTCCTCACCGTGGCCGAACAACAAGGATATCTTCATGCAAGTTATGAAAACGCAGAAGTCCGTATCGATATTGAGCACAATACGGCCTCAATTGCATTGTTACTCAATACCGCCCAGCGTTATTTTTTTGGTCCTGTTGCATTCAAACAACAACCTTATCTTTCAGATGATTTTTTGGCGCGTTTTATTTCATTTAAATCAGATACGCCCTATGCGAGCGAACAAGTACAAGAACTCACAACCAATCTTTCAAAAAGTGGTTATTTTGAATCTGTAGAAATCACACAACATGAAATAAACAATCAAATTCCTTTAGCGGTTCAACTGAAACCTGTTGACAGAACTCACTACACGTTAGGACTTGGATATGGCACAGATACAGGTCCTCGTGGACGTGCTGGCTTACATATTACACCCGTCAACACACATGGACATCTCTTCAATGCGGTTGCACAAGGATCGATTTCGCAGAATGCCTTTCAAATGCAATATCTCATGCCAGGACAAGATCCCGTTCATGAGCATGTGAGTTTAAATGGTGGATTTACGAATCTAAATTATACCAGCGGCTCCAGTAATGGGATCTTAGCGTCCATTGCTGATTTGTACGAATATCAAAAATTTCAAAGTGCGTTATCGCTCAATGGATTACATGAGCGATATACTTACACCGGGCAAAATAGAAATGAAGAAAATCTTTTTTTTCCAAAAGCGCTCCTGACGCTACGCCATATTTCAGATGCGCTCTTTTCCCCTGCCGGATATAACTTAAGCTTCAGCGCTTATGCAAGTACCAAAGCCATTCTTTCAAGTGCCAATATGGCGCTCGCTTCTCTTGATGCAAAAGCTGCTTATACGTTTGAAGAAACACACACACGAATCTATGCACACGGCATACAAGGTATCTTAAGTATCAACGATATCTATCAGTTGCCATTATCACTCGCGCAACTTTTAGGAGGCGCTGAAAACATGAAAGCGTATAGCTTTAACTCGATTGGCCCTGGAAAAGTATTGACTTACGGTGGTCTTGAGTTACAACAAGAAACCTTTCAAAATTGGTACCTCGTCGGCTTTTACGATGCGGGTCGTGTCTATCAACCAACAATAACACCGTTTCAATATGATGTTGGTGTAGGATTAATGTGGCGCTCTCCTGTTGGACCCATTAAAGTCGTACTTGCACAACCCACACGCTCTTCTTTTGATGGGCGTGGCTTGAGAGTCGTCATTAACATGGGGCCAGATTTATGAGTATTTTCTTCTCAACATTACAACGTATCGTCACAAGTTTACTTTTACTTTTTTGCTTATTTGCTTATTTAGTGGGGACAACATCAGGATTACACATCCTTTATTGGTTGGTCAAACCTTACTTACCTAAAACACTTGTCCTTCAAGGACTCAGTGGCCGTTTATGGGACAATATTTACTTACAAGCGTTAGACTATCAAGATAAAACATACCACTTAAAACTACGTGATGCACAATTTTCTTGGCAAGCGTTGTCACTACTCACCGCTCATGACTTAGATGCAAATTTTTCTTGGCAACAATTTAATGTCAAACCTATTGACAAAACGCCCATCATACAAACACAAGGAGAATGGCATCTCAAAGGTTCAAATACCACGCTTGACGCACGAATTTCCAGAGACACATTACATACAACGCTCCATCTGAAAGGTCAATTTACATCGCAAGGATTACAAACAACAGGGCAATGGATAGTCAACGAGCACTTAAGAAGCACCATTCTATTCAATTTACCAAAATTCAAGCTTACAGGCCCTTATGCAACGCAACCCATTGAAAGTCAAATCGCATTTGAGTCTCTCGATTTAAGTGCTTTTTCTCCACCTGAAATAAAACTCGCAGGTCACATCAATTTACAACTTTTCATCAACGGCATCTTAAATCAGCCTCAATATACAGGAAAACTCAAACTTCAGCAGGGCGCTCTCGAATACCCGGCATGGGATCTTCATCTATCATCATTTGATGCAAATTTAACGAGTCAAAATAATCAATGGCAAATGCAAGCCCATCTCTACCCACTCCAAAACTCTCAGGCGATACTTATTCAGGGTAAAGGGCAAGACACCGTTGGACAATGGGTGATTCAAGGCGAGCACATTGAAAGTGTTAATACGCCTCATTTACATCTATGGCTCTCTCCACAACTCAAATTAACCATGAAAGAAGGACTTTTTACACTCACAGGGCATCTTTTGATTCCAGAAGCACAAATTATGCCAATGACCTTCAGTAATACAGTACATCTCACCAGTGACGCAACGTTCACGCATCAATCTAGCAACAAGCCACATTTACCGATGAACATCAATGTGATCCTTGAAATGGGACAAAAAGTAACACTACAGCTCCAAGAAATTAAAGGCCTTTTAACAGGAAAACTCACTTTACTAGAAACACCACAAAGCGCTCTTGCGGCACAGGGCGAGCTTTTATTACAAGATGGTCACTACCAAGCGCACGGACAAAATTTTCAATTGAAAGAAAGTCGTGTTATTTTCTCAGGAGAAACAATTGACAATCCACGCCTTCACGTCCTGGCAATACGTTCTCTTCATCAAACCAAACAAACAGCCGCTGCAATGAGCCATCTTTTTAATTTTCAAT
>JAHFRX010000056.1 GCA_023266075.1 Legionellaceae bacterium
CTTATCTTTTCGATTGAGTCTGGCCCTGTTTTTTTAAACGAAAGTGTTTAAGCGTAGACTTTAAAAAACAAATAGTTATAAAAAATCAAACATCCGATTCACTTTGGTATATACTAAGGTGAAAGCGCTCAATAAAAATAATATGAAAGCGATACTAAAGAAGCATGCCCCCTCATTTTTAATTGCGATCACGCTGTGTGTATTAAGTTTGTTTTATCTTATTTTTCATACCCCTCGTCCACTCTTTCAAGGCTATGTTGAAGGTGAAAATTTTTACCTTGCTTCTCCTTTTGAAGGAAAGTTAGTAAAAAAACATGTTTCACGAGGAGAGTTTGTTCAAAAAAATCAAGTTTTGTTTCAAATAGATCCTAATCCAGAGGTCATTATGGAGCGGGAGTTACTGCAAGCACAGAAAGAAGCTGAGTATTTGAAAATTGATTTAGAAAAACCTCATCGAGCTCTTGAAATTAAAGCTCTAGAAGACCAAGTTCAGATTGTTGATGCGACGCTTACCCTGGCAAAAATTCGGTTAAAACGTTTTAGTGAGCTTTATCAAAAGCAAGCAACAGATCTTGATCATGTAGATGAGACGCGTAGCTATGTTAAACAACTAGAAGCTTCTAAAGCTCAAGCGATTGCTAATTTAGATTTGAGTATGTTAGGTGCGCGTGTCGACCAAGTGAACGCACAAGACGCTAGATTGCTTCAGGCTAAAGAGGTATTAGCGGCCGCTGTTTGGCGGCTTTCTCAAAAAACATTGAGTGCTCCAGCGGATGGTTTAATTTTTGATACGTATTATCAAGAGGGTGAGCTCGTGGCGGCAGGTCGGCCTATTGCGTCTTTACTTCCACGTGAGAATATACGCGTTGAATTTTTTGTGCCAGCACGTATTTTGCCGACACTTCGACTGAACCAAGTGGTACATTTTACATGTGAAGGATGTCAGACACTGAATAAAGCAATTATTAATTATATTTCTCCTGAAGCAGAGTATATTCCGCCTTTAGTTTATAGTCGTGACAATAGCGATAAAATTGTTTTTCGAGTCAAAGCAAGAATTCTAGAACCGCTTCAATTTAAACCGGGTCAGCCTGTAGAAATTACGAGATTCGAAGATGCAACATAATTTGATTATTGATGTTAAGGGATTAAGCAAACGATTTGGTAAGCTTCTGGCGGTTGATCAGGTTGAAATACAAGTAAAACGAGGTGAAATTTTTGCATTTCTTGGACCGAATGGCAGTGGTAAGACAACCACAATACGGATGTTGTGCGGCTTATTGACACCTGATGAAGGGCAAGGAACATGCCTTGGGTTTGATATTTTAAGAGACTCTTCAAAAATTAAACTGCATGTAGGATACATGACACAAAAATTTAGTTTCTATGAAGATTTGAGTGTTGAAGAAAATTTATATTTCATTGCGCAAATTTATAACATCAAAAATCGACATGCGCGCGTGAGAGAGCTCTTGTTCGAGATGGGATTAACAGCGCGTAAACATCAGTTAACCGGTCAATTATCTGGTGGTTGGAAGCAGCGTGTAGCCTTGGCGGCCTGTTTATTGCATGATCCTGATTTGCTTTTATTAGATGAGCCGACATCGGGTGTGGATCCGGTTGCAAGAAGGATGTTTTGGGATACCATTCATGCACTGAGCGAGCGCGGTATTACAACATTTGTATCGACGCATTATATGGAAGAAGCGCTATATTGTACACGTCTTGCTTACCTTGCAAACGGAAAACTTGTGGTCACAGGGACAGTCAAAGATGTCATCAATGCAAGTGGTGTGCATGCATGGCAGATTGAAGGTGCTGTCACTGTTGCTTTGCTACATCAAGTAAAGGCATTGGCTGATGTTGAACAAGCCACATTATTGGAACATCAAATTCGTGTGTGTGGTGTGATGGTTGAACGTATTGATCAAGTATTACGAGCGTTGATAACGCAGCATCCCGGACTTTCATGTACGGCAGTAGTGCCAACATTGGAAGATGCTTTCATTACGTTAGTCAAGCAAACACGAGGAGAGTTGAGTTGAAAGATCGTTATGCTCGTCTAATGGCCGTGATGTTTAAAGAATTTATAGAAATGCGACGAGATAAAGCGACGTTAGGCATGATGGTCGGTATTCCGTTAATTCAACTCATTCTATTTGGTTTTGCAATCAATCTTAATCCACAGCATCTACCAACAGCTATTGTTGGGCAAGATCAAAGCGTCTTTACACGGCGTATTTTAACAAGTATGGAAAACTCAACCTATTTTCGTTTTGTGGCACCACCGATGCGTGAAGATGAAGCGCGTGATTTGTTGAAGAAATCAAAAGTACAGTTTATCGTCAATTTCCCACCGCATTTTTCGCGTGATTTAGTGCGAGGAATGAAGCCTAGCTTACTATTAGAAGCGGATGCTACAGATCCTGCGGCGACCACACGAGCAGTTTCTGTGTTTACGGCATTACCTGATTTTGTGTTTAAAAACGATACGGTTGGTGTTTTGGGTCATCTTCAAGCGGTACCGCCTGTGTATCACCCTGTTGTTCTTACAAAGTACAACCCGCTGGCTATCACGGCGTTTAATATTGTCCCGGGCTTATTAGGTGTTGTATTGACGATGACACTCGTCATTATCACAGCCCTTGCGGTGACGCGTGAGTATGAGCGTGGCACGATGGAAAATTTATTATCTATGCCATTGGTACCGCTTGAGGTCATTATTGGTAAATTAACGCCTTATATTGTTGTCGGCTACGTACAAGTTTTACTGATTTTGGTCTGTGCGGCATTTATTTTCCATGTTCCTATGCAAGGTAGTATTTTATTATTGCTTTTCTTGTGTCTGCCTTTTATTGCGGCGAATTTGGCAGTGGGTTTAACATTTTCAACGTTAGCGTCTAATCAGCTACAAGCGGTACAGAGTGGTATGTTTTTTTTCTTGCCTTCTATTTTGCTCTCTGGGTTCATGTTTCCTTTTAATGGGATGCCTGCATGGGCGCAAATTATCGGTAATATACTACCATTGACTCATTTTCTTTTGATTGTGCGTGGTATTCTATTAAAGGGCAGTAATTTTATGGATGTTTGGAATGAAGTGGTACCTATTTTAATTTTTACCATCATCGCATTGTATATCGCCGTGAAGCGCTATCGACAGACGCTAGATTAAAGCGTACATCCTGGTGATACCCAAGGTGCTTTGAAATGCGGTATAATGGCTCCATTCGTTCGAATATACAGTCCAACATGAAAATTTTACTAGGGATTACCGGTGGTGTCGCGGCTTTTAAGACTGCTTTTTTAGTTCGAGCATTACGTGCGCTTAAAATGGATGTTCGTGTTGTGATGACCAAAGCTGCGACGGCGTTTATCACACCCTTAACACTCCAAGCATTAAGTGGGCATCCGGTCCGAGTGGATGTATTGGATACCGATACTGAGCACGCGATGGGGCATATTGAGTTTGCAAGGTGGGCTGACTGTTTCCTCATTGCACCGGCAACGGCAAATTGTATTGCAAAGCTAGCACAAGGTCTTGCGGATGATTTATTGACAACATTAGCGTTGGTTTTTCAAGGTCCAGTGTTAATTTGCCCCAGTATGAATCATAGCATGTGGCATCACCCTGCGACTGTCGAAAATTGCGCGCGCTTGAGACATCGCGGTGTGAACGTGTTGGGACCGAATGAGGGTGAGCAAGCGTGTGGAGAGTACGGGTTAGGACGAATGGTTGAAGTTGAAGAGATTGTAGCGCGTATTACGCAATTGATGGCACCGAAAATACTGCGTGGGCAACATGTGATTATTACGGCGGGTCCCACACGAGAAGCGATTGATCCCGTTCGTTATCTCAGTAATTATAGCTCAGGAAAAATGGGGTTTGCGTTGGCCGAAGCGGCGCTATGTGCGGGTGCCTCAGTGACATTGATAACAGGCCCCACAGCACTTCAAGTGCCTGTTGGCGTAGATTTAGTGCGTGTTGAATCAGGAGAGGAAATGCATCAAGCAGTGATGTCAGCGTTAGAGACTTATCCCCAGAGTATTTTTATTGGCGCGGCGGCCGTTGCTGATTACACGGTCAAGACACCCGCGTCTACGAAGCTGAAAAAAACGACACATACGTCGTTGACGCTTGAGCTTACTTTAACTCGTGATATCTTGATGGACGTGGTGCACAGCCAGCGGGCTTCATTTGTGGTCGGTTTTGCTGCAGAAACGAGTGATATCTTCGCCTATGCTGAGGAAAAATTAGTGCGAAAAAAACTCGATATGATTGTTGCGAATCGTGTGGGGCGAAACCTTGGATTTGAAGTGGATGATAATGAGGTAACGGTTTTGACATCCACGTCAAAGCAACTTTTAACACGTGCAAGTAAAAGATCAATTGCTACAAATGTCATTGCAATTATTGCGACAAGCTTGCAGAATACTGGCTTTAGTTTTTCTGAAAGTGAACAAACATATGCAATCAACAATTCAGATTAAAATTCTAGATGAGCGTATTGGAAAAAGTATCGATTTTCCAGCGTACGCAACAGCGGGTGCCGCGGGTTTGGACTTGCGTGTTGCATTAAAAGAGTCTTTGCAAATTGCACCACTTGAAACGGTTTTATTACCGACAGGTCTTGCGATTTATATCGCTGACCCGACGCTTGCTGCAGTGATTTTACCGCGCTCAGGCTTGGGGCATAAGCAAGGAATTGTACTGGGTAATTTGGTGGGTTTGATTGATTCTGATTATCAAGGCGAGTTAAAAATATCCTGTTGGAATCGTAGTCAAGAGCATTTTACAGCGCATCCGGGTGATCGTATTGCGCAGCTCGTTTTTGTGCCTGTTGTGCGGCCTATGTTTACTGTGGTGAAAGAGTTTGTTGAGAGTGCGCGTGGGGAAGGTGGTTTTGGTAGCTCGGGGAGACAATAAGCGTGACGATGAAAAAATATCAAATACGGCATGTCGATAAAAGCGTGTTTCGTGCATACGATATCCGAGGAATTGTCGGTATTCAGCTGGATGAGGATGCTTTTTATAGTATTGGGAAAGCGATCGCTTATAAACTGTATGATTTAGGTCGAACGTCGGTGCTGTTGGCGCGAGATGGGCGGTTGAGCAGTGCAAGTTTAGCGATGGCGCTAAAGCAAGGTGTATTAGACAGTGGTATTGATGTGATTGATTTGGGTGCTGTCCCTACACCAGTCATGTATTATGCAACGCACGAAACAGGCGTTGATAGCGGTTTGATGGTCACCGGTAGCCATAATCCTGCTAATTATAATGGCATTAAAATTGTCATGGCGGGTACAACATTGGTTGATGCAGATATTGCATTTTTGCATGAAGTATTGCATATGGCGCAATTACTTGAAGGGGCGGGTCAGGCCAGTTATTTAAATGTGATTGATGAGTATATGGCACGTATTGTGAATGGTATTGTGCTGAAGCGACGGTTTAAAGTTGTTGTGGATTGCGGGAATGGTATTGGTGGTCAGATTATTCCTGATGTGTTACGTCGGTTGAATTGCGACGTGATAGAATTGTATTGTGATGTGGATGGGCGTTTTCCAAATCATCATCCTGATCCAACGGTTGAAGCAAATCTTGCTGATCTCAAAGCGGCAGTTGCGGAACATCAGGCTGATATAGGGATGGGTTTTGATGGGGATGCAGATCGATTAGGTATTGTCACAAATCTTGGTGAAGTCATTTGGCCTGATAGATTGATGATGATGTATGCAAAACAAGTCTTAAAAGCCAACCCCAATGCAACGATTGTGTATGATGTGAAATGCTCAAGTTATTTAAAAGATGTCATTATTGAAGCCGGTGGTGTACCTCAAATGTGCCCAACAGGGCATTCGATTGTGAAACGCGTGATGCGAGAATCCAAAGCGGCACTTGCGGGCGAAATGAGTGGACATTTATTTTTCAAAGACAGGTGGTATGGGTTTGATGATGCTTTGTATAGTGCTTGTCGTTTACTAGAGGTCTTGAGCGCATCCTCTTTATCGGTGAGTGAGCAGTGTGCATTGGTGCCGGACAGTATTAATACGCCAGAAATTAAAATTCCTATTTTTGAAGAGAAAAAGTTTTCTTTTATGGCACGTTTTAGTACCGAGGCGATTTTTCCAGAAGCGCAATTGATTGATATTGATGGCGTTAGAGTGGAGTTTGAGCATGGATGGGGGCTTGTTCGTGCATCTAATACAACACCCTGTCTTGTTGCGCGTTTTGAGGCGGTCGATGTTGAAAAATTAAATGAAATACAAGCTTTGTTTAAGGCACAAATGCAAGCGATTGATGCTGCGTTGGAGATACCATTTTAGAGGAGTGAATATGATTGTTATTAAAACATCGAAAGGTGATATTGGTCTGCAATTGCATGACGATGTGACACCAATAACTACGGCAAATTTTTTAGCTTATGTGCGTGATGGGTTTTACAACGATACGATCTTTCATCGTGTCATTGATAAATTTATGATCCAAGGTGGTGGATTAACAGCGGATATGGAAACAAAAAAAGCACAACCGCCGATTGAGAATGAAGCAAAAGTTGCAAAAGCGAATAAGCGTGGAACCATTTCAATGGCGCGTACGGCTCATCCAAATTCAGCGACGGCTCAGTTTTTTATTAATCTTGTTGATAATGATTTTTTAAATTATGCAGGTGAGCATCAATACGGTTATTGCGTGTTTGGTGAAGTGGCAGAAGGTATGGACATTGTAGATGCCATTGCGAAGCTGAAGACCGGTCAAGATAATGGTCATAGTGACGTGCCATTGGAAATTGTAACGATATACGCCATTGAAGAGCGCTAGACAAACTTGATTTTATGACGCTTTCAGTTAAGATGAAGAGATGAGTTATTTGTAGGTAGACATCATGAGCGAAGCAGAGCCCACATTAGGAATCGTTGAAGCGATGCAGCTTCAACGTGATCGTTTGTGGAACGGTGATGGTGGCGGAGAGTTAGCATCTGATATGGATGTGCTTTATCAGTTGTGGTGGCGTTGGGCGGATTTTCATTTATATCTGACCTCCCCGATGTTTACAATTTACAAACCACCTCGTTTAATTCAGCCAGAACTGATCGAGGGGACAAAAGATAAGTATGAATTTGTATATCCGATTGTTGATTTTGGTAATCGGCTGAGTACTTCCAAAGGATTGGAGATGCATACGGCAGGATTGTCGATGTGGAGGCTTTATTGCACCATTGAAAAAATGATCGCTTTACTGGTTGAGCGTTTAAAAGCGTTGGAGTCAGACGATGGTGGCACAGGCACAGGCACAGGCAAGATTACGCCAGGGACAGAAATTCAAATTGCGTTTGCAGGTCACGAGCTTGCGCAGCGTAAAGGGTTTGAGTCGATTATTAATTTGAGCTACAACGTGGTGGTGACAAATTTTGATCCTGGTGTTTGGGGTGAGCGATATCTACAAAATGTGAACCGCTTGGCCGAAAAAGGATATGGTTATCCGAGTGCTGCGCCGCGAGATTTTTATAAGCATCTTCCACACGCTGTACCCAGCGGCCCAAAATAAGTTTAAGGCAATAGAGTGTCTCTGAGGTTTTCCACTACCCATCAATCTGCGACGTACTGCAAATCCCCTTCATTTATGTTTATAGTTTTAGTACCTTGGTTTAATTGTATTTTTTACATGTTTATGCGAAGTCAAATGCTCGAGCTTTTAAATAACTCCTGGTATACTTTTAGCTTGTGCATATCAGATAAGGAAGGTTTGCAGTGAAACGTGAACAACCCATTAATCTTGAGTTAGCGAGTTTAAAATTTCCAGTAACGGCGATTGTTTCTATTTTGCATCGAATATCAGGTATCGCATTGTTTTTACTGACACCGGTGATGCTTTATTGGTTGCACTTGTCACTGGCGTCTGAAATCTCTTTTGCGGAGTTAGGCGCGCAACTCGAAACATCTTTGTGGAAGTTCGTGTTGTGGATTTTTTCTGCTGCACTTTTGTATCATGTGCTGGCGGGGATGAGGCATGTACTGATGGATATTGGTTGGGGTGAAGCGCTTTCCTCTGCCCGAATGAGTGCAATGACATTGATTGTGCTCTCTGTTATCGGGGCAATTTGCTTAGGAGTGTTGATATGGTGACAAACATCACAAGTTTGACGGGAAATGGCCTCAAAGATTGGCTCATTCAGCGGCTTACTGCGGTTTATTTTGCGTTTTATCTCGCTTTTATCGCAGGTTTTCTCGCACTTCATCCTCAACTGACGTATGCTGATTGGGCACAATTATTTCAATGTAAGCTTTTTCAAATCGCGAGCATTATCGCTTTGTTCGCACTCACGATGCATGCTTGGATAGGGCTTTGGACTGTGACGACTGATTATCTCAAATGCACAGCGATGCGGTTATCAGTCCAATCACTCGTATTACTAGTGCTGCTGGTGCAATTACTGGGTGGCATGATGATTATTTGGGGACAGTAACTATGGCGATTGCACGAAATACGTTTGATGCAGTGATTGTTGGTGCAGGCGGTGCGGGTATGCGTGCGGCACTACAGCTAGCAAATTCTGGGCTGAAAGTTGCTTTATTATCAAAAGTTTTTCCGACACGTTCACATACGGTATCGGCTCAAGGTGGTATCACCGCCGCTGTGGGTAATGCAGACGAGGACGATTGGCGCTGGCATATGTACGATACCGTGAAAGGTGCTGATTATATTGGCGATCAAGATTGTATCGAATATCTTTGTAAAACAGGTGCTGAGGCAGTGTACGAGTTGGAGCACATGGGATTACCTTTTTCTCGTATGGAAAATGGTCGTATTTACCAGCGTCAGTTTGGCGGTCAATCTAAGCATTTTGGTGGTGAGCAAGCGGCGCGCACGTGTGCCGCTGCAGATAGGACAGGCCACGCACTACTACACACACTGTATCAACAAAATTTAAAAGCGAAGACACATATTTTTAGCGAATGGTATGCACTTGATGTTGTGAAAGATGTAAAAGGGCGCATTTCAGGCGTAACCGCGCTTTGTATTGAAACGGGAGAGGTGATATTTTTCCAGTCGCGGATTTGCATCTTAGCAACGGGTGGTGCGGGTCGAATCTACCAATCGACAACGAATGCACATATTAATACAGGTGATGGCTTTGGTATGGCGCTGCGTGCAGGTTTACCCTTGCAAGATATGGAAATGTGGCAATTCCATCCCACCGGTATCGCGGGTGCTGGAACGTTGGTGACTGAGGGTTCTCGGGGTGAAGGCGGCTATCTTATCAATAAAGATGGTGAGCGTTTTATGGAACGTTATGCGCCTCATGTGAAAGACTTGGCTTCTCGTGATGTTGTTGCGCGCTCAATTGCTTTAGAGCTTCGAGCAGGCAAAGGCTTTGATCCCACGGGTGTCGATCATGTAAAATTAAAACTGGATCATTTGGGCGCCGATCTTATCAAATCTCGGTTGCCGGGT
>JAHFRX010000057.1 GCA_023266075.1 Legionellaceae bacterium
TGTTGTAAATTATTTGCTCATGAGTGATCACGATGAATCGGAATTAGTGATCAAGATACTTCGGAATACTGATCAACATCGTTCGGAATTAGTGATCAAGATGCGTCGGAATATGCAACAAGCTATGAATTTGAATCGCTATTTAACGATCCAACGTATTTTTTAAGGTTGAATCATTATGAGCCACAAACGACCACAGACAAGGATCAGTACGGATTTGCGCCTCATACTGATGTTGGTTTCTTGACACTCCTTGCTCAAGATGATGTGGGGGGATTGGAAGTCAGAATTAAAGATGTTGGATGGGTTTTTATCCCCCCCGTACCTGATGCACTTATATTAAATGCGGGCGTAGTCATGTCTATGTTCACTCGAAATCACTTTAGAGCTGTGCCACATCTGGTGAGAAATTTAACAAATCGACACCGATACTCGGTACCATTTTTCTTTGATCCTAATATGAATGCTATTGTCAAACCAATAGGAAAGTATAAAACAGATGATCAAGACTATGAGATATTATACAAGGAGCATATCATGGACAATATTCAAGGTAATTATGGCGTGGGTAAGCGTAGTTAGTTTATTGCCATGATAGTTAAAAAATCAAAAATGTTAGATCCAGAGATTTATCATCGAGTCATTTATGATTGGAATCAAACCACCATAGATTATCCAAGTGATAAGACAATTCATCAGCTATTTGAAGAACAAGTAGTAAGAACTCCGGATAATGTAGCCGTGATATATGAAGATAGAGCGCTGACTTATCAGGAGTTAAATCAAAAATCAAACCAGTTGGCACATTACATAAAAGAACGATATCAAATACAGGGCGACGATTTAATCATTCTGTGTCTTGATAGGTCGGAGCAGATGTTAATAAGTGTACTGGCCGTTCTTAAGTCAGGTGGAGCTTATGTACCCATCGACCCAAATTACCCAGAAGATCGCATCAGCCATATATTACGTGACACAAAAGCAGCTGTCGTTCTCTCTCATGCAATACACTGTGAAAAATTGCATAAAATTGTAGCACGAGAGAAACTACACACGGTCATCGAAGCCATTGATGGTGATGAGATTCAATGTCAGTTACATCATGAATCCATGAGCAATCTCAATGCTAATGTCACCACTGGTCATCTGGCTTATGTCATTTACACAAGTGGAACAACAGGTCAGCCCAAAGGTGTGATGTTAGAACATCAAGGCATCGTGAACCGTCTGTCTTGGATGAATCATATGTATCCACTTCAGCCCAAAGATCGAGTACTTCAAAAAACACCCTATGTATTTGACGTGTCGGTGTGGGAGTTACTCTGGGCGAGTCTATATGGTGCAAGCACGGTCTTCGCTAAACCTGAGGCTCATAAGGCTCCGCGCTATTTATTAGAAACGATACAAGCCCAGCAAATTACAGTCATACATTTTGTGCCATCGATGCTCGATGTATTTAACTACACACTCAGTGCACAAACAAAGAGGTATGATTTATCTCGTTTACGCTATGTATTTTGTAGTGGAGAAGCGCTCAGTTTAAATCAAGCAAAGATGAGTTGTGAATTGTTGCCAAATGTTGCTTTACATAATCTATATGGACCAACCGAAGCATCTATCGATGTGCTGTATTACGATTGTAGTATTAAACCTTTAAACAGAATCTGTATTGGCAAACCCATAGCGAATACAACAGCTTACATTTTAAATGATCATTTAATGCCACTGCCACTTGGAGCCATCGGAGAGTTATATATCGGTGGCGTCGGATTAGCGCGTGGTTATTTAAATTTACCGGCATTAACTGCTAAGAAATTTATCACTAATCCATTTCAAACTGTTGATGAGCAACAACGGAACAAAAACTCGAGATTATATAAAACGGGTGATCTTGTACGTTATCTAGATGATGGTAATATTGAGTATATCGGGCGTAATGATTTTCAAGTGAAAATCAGAGGATTTCGAGTAGAATTAGGTGAAATTGAGAGCAAACTACGCTCTTTCCCCAAAATAAGACAAGCTGTTGCCCTTATCCGTGAACAGCAGTGTCGATCTAAAAAAGAGTCCTCTCATCACATATTAGCAACGAATAAATATTTGCTCGGTTATTATGTCAGTGATGAACCACTGGAAGAAGAGGCAGTATTTCGCTATTTAGCATCTGTTTTACCAGACTATATGTTACCAGATTTTTTGATTCACTTAGATCAGCTACCGCTCACCCTGAATGGCAAATTAGATCGTAACGCGCTGCCTGATCTCGAGCTTTCAGATAAAAAGACGTATGTCGCCCCCAAAAGTGATCTAGAACAAAAAATATGCACGATTTATGCTGACGTGTTAAATTTAGATCAAGCGCACGTTGGAATATATGATGATTTTTTTAGACTGGGAGGTAATTCAATACGTGCCATTCAAGCATCCAATAAAATTAGTACGATACTTCGCTTACAATTCGGTGTCGCTGATGTTTTTCGACTGAAGACGGTCCATGCCATAGCACACCATATGGCAACGGTCACAATACAAAATATCCACATCCCCACTGCGGAAACCAGGAGCGATTATCCACTCTCATTTTCACAAGAACGGCTATGGTTTATTGAACAGTATGAGCAAGGTACCAATGCGTATCATATACCGATATTAATACGCCTCAAAAATACAGTAAAAATAGATGGATTAATATGGGCGCTCAGAGCCATTGTAAGTCGTCATGAAGTTTTAAGGAGTGTTTTTACAAAGAATACAGACGGCATTGATTGCCAGGTAGTACAGGATACGCTCTTGGACATTAAGCAAGTTGTTTGTACTTGTGAGAAAGAGTATCAAACCTTCCTTGCCAAGGATATTAATCAACCATTTGATTTAAGATCTCAATATCCAATAAGGGTTGTTCTTTATCACTTGAATAAAAAAAAGGGTACCTCACCTAGGTATGACTTGCTTTTGAATTTTCACCATGTGGTCAGTGATGATTGGTCCATTGAAATATTTAAGCGTGAGTTACTTGAATATTATGAGCATTATGTATTAGGGAAAGCGTTAACGCTCACCACGCTACCTATTCAATACAAAGATTTTGCGACGTGGCAACATCAGTATCTGTTGGGAGAAACATTTGCTAATCAGTTGAATTACTGGCAGAAACGCTTATCTGGTTATGAAACATTGTCTATCGCAACAGACAAACTCAGGCCTCTTAAAGTAAGTTATATTGGAGCAGAAGTCCATTTTAATTTAGGTATCGAACTATCCACTCAATTACGAGCATTATCCAAAGACAATGGTTATACGCTTTACACCGTACTACTCTCCGGGTTTTATTTACTGTTGTATCAATATAGTGGTCAGACTGATATTACCGTGGGTAGTCCTACTGCTAATAGGCATTATGCACAGACTCAAGATCTCATTGGTTTTTTTGTGAATATGCTCGTGCAGCGTGAGCAATTAGATGTAGATCAGTCGATATTCGTACTATTTGAGCAAGTACATCAACATTTATCTGAAGCACAACGATACCAAGATCTGCCATTTGAGAAATTAGTCGAAGAATTAAAAGTAGAGCGAGACGCCAGTCGTCATCCATTATTTCAAATCACATTCACTGTAGAAAGTTTTGATAAAGCGCTCGCCAAACACCTCAATAAAATAGGTAAAATTGAGGATATCAGCAATATTCATTCCGTCACCCGTTTTGATTTAGAGTGCTTTATGGATGACTCTGAAACGGAAATCTCCGGCAAACTCTTATATTCGTCTAGCCTATATGAGCATGCAACCATCAGTAGGATGGTTCATCATTATAAAAATATTTTGGAGCAAATCGTCACAGAGCAAGAAAAAGCACTGAAAGACTACCAAACCATGAGCGCCACTGAATATCATGAAATCGTTTATAATTGGAATAAAACGGATAAAAATTATCCAAATAATAAAATGATTCATCAACTGTTTGAGGAGCAAACAGCTAAAACACCAGAAAATATCGCCATAGCGTATGAGAATAACGCATTGACCTATCAAGCGTTAAATCGTCGAGCAGAGCAGCTGGCACGTTATATAAGAGAAACATATCATATAAAAGGCGATGATCTCATCGCGTTATGCCTGGAACGAAGTGAACATATGCTTATTGCGATATTGGCAATACTTAAATCGGGAGCTGCATATGTACCAATAGATCCAAGCTATCCAGATGGGCGCATCATTCATATTTTAAAAGATACTCAGGCCAAAGTGCTCCTCTCTAATGAACGACACTATCATGCATTGTCTGTTATGATGACACAAGAAAAACTCTCCACTCACGTCGAACAAATTGACAGTATTCCATTTCAAAATAAGCTACGACAATACACAAATAGCCCTTTAAATTCACAGACAAACAGTAAAAATCTAGCTTATGTCATCTATACCAGTGGTACGACAGGTCAGCCTAAGGGTGTAATGCTGACACATGAAAATGTGACTAATTATATCGAAAATATCAAAGATCATCATTTGATCACAGATCAAGATACAGTAGATTTTTCAACCAATATTAGCTTTGATTTGACGGTGACGACGACATTATGCTCATTAGCAATTGGTGCTAAAATTGCGATTTACTTTGGAGTAGCACAAGATATAGAAAAATATCTTTCTTATTTATTAAAACATCAGATCAGTGTCATAAAATTAGTGCCAAGTTATTTCAAATTATTAATCGAAGACTTACCTAAAACTGGCATTAAAAAAATTATTCTTGGCGGTGAAAAATTAAGCATGGATATTTTTCATCACTTAGATAGGGTGTATAAAAATATTGCTTTACTGCCTGATGTTTATGATGAATATGGCCCAACAGAAGCGACTGTGGGCACTTGTATCCATAAAATCAATTGGAAACATCATTTCACCATAGGAAAACCATATCAAAACTACACTATTTATGTATTATCTGAGCACTTACATCCTTTGCCCATTGGCGCTATTGGAGAGCTATATATTGGTGGTGTTGGATTGGCGCGTGGATATTTGAATCAACCGGAGTTAACCGCAGAAAAATTTATCAACAATCCATTTCAAAGCGAAGATGAAAAAATACAAAATAAGAATAATCGTTTGTACAAAACTGGGGATCTGGCTCGGTACTTTCCTAATGGTGACATCGAATATATTGGTCGTCATGACGGCCAAGTCAAAATCAGAGGATTCAGGATAGAACTCGGCGAAATAGAAAATCAATTAAGAGCCATTCACGGTGTCAAACAAGCAGTTGTCGTCGCCAAAGAGCGAGTGACTGATACCCAGACTGCCTATCAGAACTTGGTTGCTTACTATGTGTTGAATCATGAAATTATCGTCGATAATGATAATGCCATCTTGATGGATTGGGAAAATCTATATGATTCGTTGTACCGTGAAGTTACGATTAACACGCCGGATGTTGAAACTCACTTTGATGGCTGGACGAGTTTTGTCACCTCTCAACCTATTCCATATGCAGAGATGGAGGCGTGGCGACATGCAACATTGCAAACAATTAAAAGCTTGAACCCTCAACGCGTGATGGAAATCGGTATTGGCAGTGGATTAATTATGTACCCATTATTAAAGGATGTTCGTAGCTATGTCGGATTAGATATATCCAGTGGGATTATTGCCAAGCATCATGAATATCTGAAAAATACCGATTACAAAGTAGAATTATATCACCTAACTGCAGATCAAATAGATCGCATCCAAACAGAGCAGCGATTTGATTGTATTATTTTTAATTCAGTCATTCAGTATTTTCCAAGCATCAAGTATTTTGAAGATGTACTGACGAAAGCGCTTAAGCTGTTAAATCCTGGTGGTAGTTTATTTATTGGCGATATCCGTGATTATCATCAGCACAGAAATTTAATTCGTGACAGACTTATATATGAACAAGGTGGAGGTACTGAGGCAGAGATTGACATATTAGCTAAACGAGAGACTGAGCTGTTGATTGCACCGGAGTATTTCTTAGAACGTCAAAATGATCAGTTAACCGTTATGATTTTAGCTAAAACTGGAGATTATTCTAATGAGTTAAACCAGTATCGTTATGATGTGATATTAAGCTTGAAAGCAGCAGACATATCTGGCCTTGAAGTTATACCCTATCCATCTATTCAAACGAAGCGTGCTCACAATCAATCTCAGTACAATATACCGCTCCCTAATAAACTATCACCCGCTCATCTTTTTGAAATACTCGGTGAACAATTGCCTCAGTACATGATGCCTGATTATTTGATTGAATTAGAGCATCTACCATTAACGATGAATGGGAAGTTAGATCATCGAGCATTACCTGACCCGGTGTTGGCAAATCAAGATATTTATGTAGCTCCAAGAAATGAGTTAGAACAACAAGTGTGCATGATCTATGCAGCAGTACTGGGATTGTCAGCCGAGAAAGTAGGTATTCATGATGACTTTTTTAGCTTAGGTGGAAATTCAATTCAAGCGATTACCTTAGTTAGTAAATTAAATAAACATCTGGCCATTCATTTAAAAATTGCAGATGTTTTTATTCATAAATCTGTTGAGAGTATTTCGAAAATTATTTCTCAAGATAAAGAATATGATGATATTTTTATCGAATTAAATCTGCCAAATGACAAGCCACCTTTGTTTATGATACATCCTGGCGGCGGAGGTTGTGAGGTGTACTCATCCTTAGCAGATAAACTAAATTCTTCTTATATGTGTTATGGCATTGATAATTATAATTTATATCATGAAAAAAAATATTTAACTTCGCATAGCTTGGCTGGTTATTACTTAAAAGTAATACAACACAGTGGAAAATTGGGCCATAAAAGTGAAGAGATTTTATTACTGGGTTGGTCTTTAGGAGGATTGATTGCTTTAGAAATTGCTGGATTGTTGGAGCAGCAGGGCTATTTAAAAATAAAAGTTTATTTATTAGACACGACCATAGATGATGATCAGTTAAAAGAAATATGTAGTAAATTATCTCATGAAACTATGAAGCAAAAACTACAAGCTCATTTGTTAAACCATGAATATGAAAGTGGTTATATACAAAAACTCGTTGATAATTATGACACAGAAAACAGCATTCACGCTACAGGTTATTCGGGAAATACGTTGTATAATACTCAGGTTATTTTGTTTAAAGCCATGAAGAAAGATATGCAAATTGAACCTATGATAAGTGATTTGTTTCATCGCTACATGATAAAACTACCTTATAATAATATAGAAACAGCGGTACATCATCTTTCTCAAATTCATCTTATCAATTTACATGATGTTAGCCATGCGGATATTGTGGAGCATAGTGAAATTGTTAAAGTGTTATTACATTTGTAACGATATGCTGCGTAAGGTTCATGATACACCAGAAATTATTATGCTTTATCAAAAAGTTCATTGCAAATATGACTATTTATGGCTATAATATGACTATTGGTGAATATGAGTTTAAACACTATGAAATCTGTCAATATCGCTAAATTTAAATCAGAATTAGGCAAATATCTCGGCTATATCCGACACGGTGAAGAGGTCATCGTTTTTGATCGATCGACACCTCTTGCCAGGGTTATTCCATTTCAGCCTAAAGCATCGAAGCTTTTATTTGAAAATCCTGTTAATGATCCGAAAAATCTTATCAACATGCACTATGAGCCTATAAAAAACATTCAGGTAGACAGTTTGAAATTTCTTCTCGAAGAGCGTGATAGATGAAAGCTTATATCGATTCATCTGTTATTTTGCGTATCATTTTAGGCGAAGAAAACGCAATAAAATTACCTGATGATTTGGATGAGTTTGTTACAAATGAAATTTTAAAAATAGAATGCTTCCGAACATTTGATCGGATGCAACGCGTGCTTTCAATCGCAGAGGATGAAATTTCTGCTAGATATGCTGCATTACATCGCGCTATACGTTCATTACGTATTATCAAATTGACGGATGCTGTTTCACAAAAAGCATGTGAATCGTTTCCAATAATATTAAAAACACTGGATGCAATTCACCTTGCGAGTGCCATTTTATGGCAGCAGCAAGAAGAAGTAGATATTTTATTTCTAACACATGATGAGCAGCTTGCGAAAGGTGCATTAGCTATGGGTTTTAAAGTATTAGGTACAATCGGATGCTTAGATTAATATGCCTCTCGTATAGGTCTAACAAACGATGCTAGATCGCGGGCGGTTGAATGTTCAGATGATCAAAATAAGCATGTGCCGTATTGTGTAATAACATACAGATGGTCATGGGTCCAATACCAAAAGGTACCGGTGTTATCCACGCAACAATGTTTTTTGCGGCGTTGAAATCAACATCACCACGGAGTGTGCCGTCTTTGAGCCGATGTATACCAACATCCACGACGATTTGGTGAGGTTTAAGCCATGCGACATCGACAACATCCTGTTCTCCTGCTGCGACGACAATCAGATCGGCATGTTCAATGTGTTCTTTCAAATCTTTTGTCGCACGATGACAAATGGTTGGTGTCGCTCTAGCATACAGTAGCTCAAGCGCCATTGGACGGCCTACAATCGTTGATGCACCAATAATCACTGCATTTTTTTGAGCAAGTGAGATGTTGTAATATTGAAGTAAGGTCATAATACCATAAGGTGTACAGGGTCTTAGCGTTGGGTGTCCTTGTGCGAGCCTGCCAAAATTATAAGGGTGGAAACCATCCACATCTTTATTGGGGTGAATATGCTCAATAACGCGTTGCTTTTCAATATGGGCCGGTAAAGGGAGTTGTATTAAAATGCCATCGATGATGTCAGATTGATTGAGTGTATCGATTAACTGTAAGAGTTCTTTTTCTGTCGTTTGCGAGGAAAGGTGGTATGCTTCGGAGTAAAATTGCATTGTTTCGCATGCTTTACGTTTATGATTGACATAAATGGTTGATGCAGGATCATCACCCACTAAGACAACGGCCAGCCCCGGCATGCGCGTTTCTTGTGTGTGCTGCAAGCGTTGTAATAGCGCTTGTTTGAGGTGTGAGGCAACGAATTTTCCGTCAAGGAGACATGCTGTCATAGATAAGGGCGTGTGAGTGGTTCATCCGTCATGAGTATGCAGAAATGTATGCCAAAAATGGTATGATGTAAAGAAAATGTTGCATGAGTGAGGTGTTAAGAATGCTAAGTTATCAACACGGTTTTCATGCAGGTGGTTTTGCCGATGTTTTAAAACACGCTGTATTAGCGCTGTTGTTAGACTATATGACGCAAAAAGACAAAGCGCTGTTTTATTTAGAAACACATGCAGGACGTGGGTTATATGACTTGCATAGTGCCGTATCGAGAAAAACAGCAGAATATCAGGCGGGTATTGGCGCGCTTTGGCTACATCGTGAGCGTTTGCCTAAAGTGTTTTCGCCTTATTTGAGTGTGTGCGATCATTTTAATTTGGATGGTGAACTTCGT